>NZ_JAUZMZ010000043.1:0-33654 GCF_036327435.1 Rhodococcus chondri
GATGGATCCCGAACGGGCCCGTGCCCTCGTGGACGGCTGGCTCGATACCTCGCCGGAGGGCCGGTACCTGTCCGACACCGAAGCCGCGCTGCTGCTGGGATGCTACGGCGTTCACGTCGCGCAGTTCCGAACCGTGACAACCGAAGACGACGCGGTGGAAGCAGCCGAGGAAATCGGGCTGCCGGTGGCGGTGAAGGCCACCGGCGCGCAGTGGCGGCACCGTCCCGACCTCAGCGGGGTGCGCTTGGACCTCGTCGACGCAGAGGCCGTCAGGAGCGCCTACCGCGATCTCGCGGCCGCATCGGGAGATCCGCTGATGCACGTGCAGAAGATGGCCTCCAAGGGCATCGGGTGCGCGATCCGGGTACAGGACGACCCGTCGTTCGGTGCGCTGATTTCGTTCGGCCTTGCCGGGGTGATCTCGGATCTGCTCGGCGACCGGGCCTATCGGGTGCTACCGCTCACCGAGGACGAAGCGATCGAATTGATCGATGCGCCGAAAGCCGCGCCGTTGCTCTCGGGCTACCGCAATGCGGCACCCGTCGACAAATCGGCCATCGTGGAGTTCGTTCAGCGCATCTCGGCGCTTGCCGACGATCTTCCGGAGGTGCGTGAACTCGTCTGTGAGCCGCTGCTGGCGTCGTCCTCCGGCGCCGAGTTGACGGACGCGCACGTCCGGATCGGCCCCGAACCGCATCCACTGGATCTGGGACCGCGCCGGCTGCGGTGAACCACGCGTGACCGCAAGGTCGCAGACAGCACAATCCCCGAGAACCCAGCCCGGTTCTCGGGGATTGTTACCGCTGACGCGCCCGGTCAGCTGGCATATGCGCGGAGACGTTCTGCTCGTTCCCCTTCGCGGAGCTTGCCCATGACCTCGCGTTCGATCTGACGGACTCGTTCGCGGGACAGACCGAACAGCTTGCCGATCTGATCGAGAGTGCGCGGCTGGCCGTCGTCGAGGCCGTACCGCAACCGAATGACCTGCTGCTCGCGTTCGTCCAGGGTGCCGAGCACGCTCCGCACATCGCTGTGCAGCAGGCCCGCGATCACAGCGGTTTCCGCGGATGTGGCCTCTGCGTCCTCGATGAAGTCGCCGAGCGGCGCCTCCTCGTCGTTGCCGACGGGCATATCGAGACTGACCGGGTCGCGGCTGTGATCGAGCAGGTCGGCGATCTTCTCGACCGGGATTCCGGATTCGCTCGCCAGCTCGTCGTCGGTGGCCTCACGGCCCAGCTGCTGATGCAGCTCCCGCTTGATCCGGGCGAGCTTGTTGACCTGCTCGACGAGATGGACGGGCAGCCGGATCGTGCGGCTCTGATCTGCCATACCGCGCGTGATGGCCTGACGGATCCACCAGGTGGCGTAGGTCGAGAACTTGAAACCCTTCGCGTAGTCGAACTTCTCCATCGCGCGGATGAGACCCAGGTTGCCCTCCTGGATCAGATCGAGCAGCGGCATCCCACGCCCGGTGTAGCGCTTTGCGAGCGACACCACGAGACGCAGGTTCGCTTCCAGCAGATGGCTCCGGGCTGCCTGTCCCTCTCGGACGACAACCGCGAGGTCGCGCTTCTTCGCCGGTGAGAGCCTCTTCTTCGTCTCCAGGAGATGCTTCGCGTACAGGCCGGCCTCGATCCGCTTGGCCAGTTCCACCTCGTCTGCGGCGGTCAGCAGTGCAGTGCGGCCGATGCCGTTCAGATAGACGCGGACCAGATCCGCAGCGGGGCTCTGGCTGTCGATATCGGAATCGACGCGAGCGGTTCTCTCGGGGCGTGCCATGACGTGCCTCCTCATCGGTGGTGTCTCACAGGTTCAACGCCCCGGAGTGCGGGGAAAGTTCCCGTGGCCATCCGGATACCACCGTCTTGACCTGCAGAAACCCGCTGCAGTCCTGAGAAGTTGCTGAGAGATTCACCACGATGCCGCAATCGGGAACCGTGATTGCGTCCCGGCTTCCGATCACACCGGTTCGATGAGTCCGTGCCGCACCAACCCCTGTACCAACGACACAGCGTGCGTTTCGAGGACATCCTCGTCTTCGTCGTGCGCTGCGGCGAGCAGGCTCACCAGATCCGAGAGCGGTAAGCCGTCCTCACGCATCCCGGCCAGCAGCGCAGCCGCCAGGTCGTCGACCTCGTGCTGCCAGGCGGGACCATCGCCGCGGTGGACCCGCACGACCTCCTGCCGCCAACCCTCCTCGCCCGGCAGGTAGATGCGCTCGAGTGCGGTGTCGGACCGCACGGTGAACCGGGCATCGCGCACGTCGTGGTCACGGAGCCAGGCGAGGCGCGCAAAGTATCCGTCTACCTCGTCACCGAGAGCATCGGTGAACCCGTGCCTGAGATCCTCGGCGAGCACATCGGAGGGATGCTCGGTACGGCGCAGGTAGACGAAACCGAATCCCACCCCTTCGACCCGGTGGCAGGCGAAGTGGTCGAGCCATTCCTCGGCACGCACCGCGACCGCAGGGTCGCGCTGGTCGGCGTCACCGTCGCGCAACCACGTCCCGACGTAGAGTGCCGGATCTGCGACATCGCGCTGCACAACCCACGCGTCCACACCGTGTGAAGGCAACCACGACGCGACTCGCGCCCGCCAGTCCTCGCCTTCCACGTGCACCCAGGACGCGAGCATGGCGGCGGTACCGCGCGGGGTCAGATGGTCGACAGCCTGCGACACCATGAGTCTGCTTGCGCCGTCGAGGTCGAGACCCGAATCCCGGTAGCTGTGTTCGACGTGGCCGCTGCTCACCACGAACGGGGGATTCGCGACGATGCGGTCGAAGCGGCGGCCCTGTACCGGCTCGAACCACGATCCCTCGCGGAACTCGATGTCGAGTTCGTTCAAGGCCGCGGTTGCGGCTGCGAGCGCCACACAGCGGGGGTTGATATCGGTCGCAGTGACCGCATCGCTGTAGTCGCAGGCTCGGACGGCCTGCACACCACAGCCGGTGCCGAGGTCGAGCACCGTCGCCACCCGGTCGGTGGGGGTGGCCTGCAACAGCGACAGCGACGCCTGGCCCACACCCAGGACGTGATCGTCGCGGGTCGGTGTCGGGCGGAACGAGCCGTCCAGATCCGAGAGCACCCATCGGGTGCCGGTCCCGGCGTCGAGCGGGCGCAGGTCGAGGGCGGCGCGGAGTCCCTCGCCGTCGTGTTCGAGCAGACCGGCCGCGACCGCATCGCCCACCGCGAGGGGCGCCAGCGCCCGGGACACCTCGGCCACGGAGCAGGTGTCCTGAATCAGGAACAACCGTACGAGCACACCCAGATCACCCGCCTGCGCCGACGCACGGCGCGCCGGCACCGGTTCGCTGCGTCCCAGTGCCGCATGCGCGTCGGGTCCGAGCAGAGCGCGCACCGTGTCGGTGTCGTATCGACATCGCTGCACGGCGGCACGCAGGGATGGGCAGATCGACAGGAGCAGGTCTCGGTCCACCGCAGCATTCTCGCAGGCCCCGCCTACGCGGTGGCAGGGTGCTGCAGGGAGGTGCCGGGCTCAGCTGTCGATGATGCGGTGCTCGCGCGCCTCGAGTGCGGCGATGTCGTCGCGCCGGCCGTCCCAGCGGCTGGGCTCGTCCTTGGCGCGCGGCGGGCGGTCGTTCGCGATGAGGACTGCGATCCATGGCAGGGGAATCGACGCACCGATGATGGCCATCGAAATCCACGGATTGGCGAACATGCCGTATGCCACCGCCGCGAGGAGAAGGGCAGGGATACGGAATGACATCAGCGTCAAGTATTTGCGGACCCGCGCTCGGTGCTGGTCTTCGAGAGACGCGGCGGCCTCTGTGATCAGAACCGGGTTATCGGGCGATCCACTCTCGGGGGATCCACCGAAACCTGGAGTTCTTGGCATATCTCCTACCTTCCCACGATGGGACATCGAATGCACGTACGCGCCGGTGGCGTTCGTGCGGCATCATGGAACCGTGAGTACGGATACCAAGGAACGGCCGGATACCACCACCGACGAAACGACCCAGGACGACACCCCGAAGTTCTTCCACTACGTGAAGAAGAACAAGATCGCGGAAAGCGCCGTCATGGGTACCCATGTGGTCGCGCTCTGCGGCGAGGTGTTTCCGGTAACGCGGTCGGCGAAACCCGGGTCGCCGGTATGTCCCGAATGCAAGAAGGTCTACGAGGGCCTTCGCAAGGGCGACTGACGAATCCGCCCCGCGTTATCGACCGCGGGGCGTCCGCAGATCGCCCCCACGGGTGGGGGACGGCCGGGTCGGGAGCTCATCGGCCGGGGAAGCTGAGGTTTCCTCGGCCGACGCTGCATGTGTGGGCGCGATGTCACCGTCGTCGCCGGTCCGGCCGTGCGCATCGCTGCTCTCCGCGGCGCCGGACTCCGTGTCGAGGGGTGCCTTCGCGTCGATCGGACACGCATCCGGTTGCCGCTCGCCGACCCGGATCAGGTCGGACAGCCTGATCGGAGCCGCGGAAAGACGCCGGGTGAGATTGGTGATGGTGCGCTCTTCCGGTGAGGGCTCCTTCTCCGACTGCGCGGCGAGCCATTCCCGAAGCTGTTCCATTCGCGTGGCCCGAGCGGGCCAGAATTCCTGGATCGTGGCGTTGAACTCGGCGCCGAGAACCACCGCGAACCCCAGGAAGAAGGTGAACAACAGAAATGCGATCGGCGCTGCGAGCGCGCCGTATGTGTAACCCGTTTCGGTAACCGCTTTCAGGTACCAGCGCAGACCCACGCTCGCGGCCAGGAAGAACGCGCCCGCGAGCAATGCGCCTCCGAGGAGGCGGTGCCACGGCAACGACTTCGGCAGGGCCACCTTGTAGAGGGTGGTCAGACCCACCAGCAGGAGCAGGCCGACCGCCGGATAGTAGAAGGGGTCGAGGATCCGGGAGCCGAGGTCGTACCAGGACTCCGGGAGCAACCGCCCGATCAGGGTCGGGCCCAGCGCGACCAGCGGCAGGGTGAACACGGCGAGAATGAGAAAGATCACGTACAGCAGCAGACCGAACAGACGCTGCCACACCGGGTGCCGATGGTCCTGCTGACCGTGGGCTTCGACGATGGAGTCGATGAAGGTGGCGATTGCCGAGGACCCCGCCCAGAGTGACAGTACGAATCCCAGCGACATCACATCGGCGCGCCCGCGGCTCAGCACATCCTCGACGGTCGGCTGGATGATTTGATCGACGACACTTTCGCTGAACGCTGTACGAGTGAACGTGACGGTCTTGGAGATGATGATGTCGACGGTGTCCGGTCCGAACCATCCGCCCACGTAGCCGAGACTGCCCAGCAATCCGAGCAGCAGTGGAGGCAACGACAACGTCTGCCAGAAGGCTGCGGTCGCGGCCTTGCTGAAGATGGAGTCGTCCCACGCCTTCTCCGCGGTATGGCCGAGCACCTGCCCACAGCGACGCCACGCCCGCCGAAGGCGGGGGCGCGGCCGGTGCGCGGGGGGTCGGGGTGTGTCGTCCATGTACATCCAGCATTCCTGACGACACGCTCGGATGCGTGCCCACTGGTCGGTGTGCCAGGCGAATTCTGCCACGAACGCCGCTGCCCGCGTCCGTGGCCCGGGCGGTTCGGAGCATGTAACCGCGCCGGGAAGCGATAGGCTGCATGACGGTCGGCGGCCGGGCAGACGATGTCTTCGGCGATCGATTCGAGTGAAGCGGACAAGGAGCACGAGTAAACGGTGAGCACCGAAACCGTCGGACAAGCTACAACCTCCGCCCCGGCGGGACAGCTACGCGCCTGGCAGCGCCGCGCTCTGACCAAGTACCTGGCAACGAAACCTCGTGACTTCCTGGCGGTGGCCACGCCGGGCGCCGGTAAGACCACCTTCGCGCTGCGCGTCGCAGCGGAACTTCTCCGCGATCGCACCGTCGACCAGATCACCGTGGTCGCCCCCACAGAGCACCTCAAGCACCAGTGGTCTTCGGCCGCCGCGCGCGCCGGAATCGCGCTCGATTCGAACTTCACCAACTCCACCGGGCAGACGTCGAGTGACTACCAGGGCGTTGTGGTCACCTACGCCCAGGTGGCGTCGCACCCGTTCAAACATCGGGTCCGGACGGAGACGCGTCGCACCCTGGTGATCCTCGACGAGATCCACCACGGTGGCGACGCGAAGAGCTGGGGCGAGGGCATCCGAGAAGCCTTCGACGACGCGACCCGTCGCCTCGCGCTCACCGGAACTCCGTTCCGCAGCGACGACAGCGCCATCCCGTTCGTCACGTACGAACCGAACGACGACGGTCTGATGCAGTCGAAGGCCGATCATTCGTACGGCTACTCCGATGCGCTGGGCGACGGCGTCGTCCGGCCCGTCGTATTTCTTGCCTACTCCGGCGAGGCACGGTGGCGTACGAGCGCGGGGGAGGAGTTCACCGCCCGCCTCGGCGAACCGCTGAGCGCGGAGCAGACCGCCCGTGCGTGGCGCACCGCACTCGATCCCGCCGGGGAATGGGTGCCGGCCGTGCTGGGCGCTGCCAACACACGCCTCGAACAGTTGCGCGCCGGCGGCATGCCCGATGCCGGCGGCCTCGTCATCGCCACCGATCAGACCGTGGCGCGCGCCTACGCGAAGACACTGGAACAGCTCACGGGTGAGCCTCCGGCGGTGGTGCTGTCCGACGATCCGACCGCGTCCGCGAGGATCTCCGAGTTCAGCAGCAGCACCCAGCGGTGGATGGTCGCGGTGCGCATGGTGTCGGAGGGCGTGGACGTGCCGCGGCTCGCGGTGGGTGTCTATGCCACCAGTGCCTCGACGCCGTTGTTCTTCGCCCAGGCGATCGGCCGGTTCGTGCGTGCACGCCGCAAGGGCGAGACCGCGAGCGTGTTCCTGCCGTCGGTGCCCGTCCTGCTCGATCTGGCCAGTCAGCTCGAGGCGCAACGCGATCACGTCCTCGGCAAACCGCACCGGGAGAAGGAAGGCTTCGACGACGAGCTTCTCGCGGACGCCAACCGGCGCAAGGACGAGCCCGGCGAGGAAGAGAAGGCGTTCACGTCCCTCGGGGCCGATGCCGAACTCGATCAGGTGATCTACGACGGTTCCTCGTTCGGCACCGCAACGTTCTCGGGGAGCGACGAAGAGGCCGACTATCTCGGTCTGCCCGGTCTCCTCGACGCGGATCAGATGCGCGCGCTCCTCCGGCAACGTCAGGCGCAGCAGCTCGCCAAGCCGAAACCTGACGCGGCCCCCGCAGCGCCGCCGCCCGAGGTCGCCGACCGCGCAGCGACGGCCGACACACTCGCGCAGTTGCGTCGTGAATTGAATGCGCTCGTCGCAGTCGTGCATCACCGCACGAGCAAACCGCACGGAGTGATCCACGGAGATCTTCGCCGGCAGTGCGGCGGACCCCCCACTGCCATGGCCACAGCCGAACAGCTTCGGGACCGCATCGCCGTGCTGCGTAGTTGGTGACTTGCCGGGCTTCGTTGCCGGTCCGGAACGAACAGCAAAGCGGGCGACCACGAGATGTGGTCGCCCGCTTCGGTCGGGTTCCGGAACCGTCCGGTTCCGGACGGCGGATTACACGGTGACGTCGGCGTCCGACTCGGTCACGATCGTGGCACCGAGTTCGCGGAGCCGATCGGTGTGTTCGTTCGCGTGATGACCGCAGAACAACAGTTCGCCTCCGGTCGGAAGAACGGCGCGAACGCGAGCGGCGGCATTGCACCGGTCGCACCTGTCGGCGGCGGTCAACTTCGGGCTGGTCAATGTACCGGGCATGACTCCTCCAAACTGGCCACCGTCGACATCGGTTGCCTGGGGTCTGGTCCGCCGCACCGGGGTGGCGCGGTGGATCTACTCTGTCAGACGATTCGCATTCACGTGTTGTTCCCTGGAGTGCCCATTCGTGGCGTGATTCACGCATCGAGCTGGGAAAAGGCCCCGACGTGCTGCTTTGCTTCCGCGGGTGTTCGCTTACAGCGCAGCGCCGGATCGCCTCCCGCGCGGTGCCGGTAAGCGGTACGGCTCGTGTACGCGTCCGGTCGGCCCGACAATGAGTTCATGACCGACCGTCTCCTCCATATCTGCACGCGCACCGATTGGGCACGGGCAACACGTGAGGGCAGCGTGACGCCCGCCTCGCTCATCGAGGTGGGATTCGTGCACCTGTCCACTCGCGAGCAGGTGCATCTGCCGGCCAACCGTCTCTTCGCCGGCCGCTCGGATCTCATGCTGCTGCACATCGATCCGCACCGGTTGACCGACCCCGTGCGTTACGAACCCGGCGTGCCGGAGGACCCGCAGTCGATGCGCTTCCCACACCTCTACGGACCGCTGCCGGTCGGTGCCGTGGTCGACGTCACGCCCTACCTGCCGGGAGAGGACGGGAACTTCGCCGCCCTGTGACAACTGGGTGGGAGGGGCGTTGCGGCCTCGCTACCATCCGGGAAAAAGGGCAATCCGGACCTCGCGGGAACACCGGACATACACGCGTCGGCAGACGGTCCTACTCTTGCGAGATGAACGTTGATGTGACGCCGCTGCCGGGAATCGGCGTGCGCAAGGACTTCGAATTGGGGTCGGGGCGCCGCGTTGGAGTCATCACCCATCGGGACGGCCACTCCGACCTCATCATCTCCAAGGTCGACGATCCCGACGCATGTGCCGCCTCGCTGCCTCTGACCATCGAGGAGGCGGCGACCTTGAGCAACCTGCTCGGCGCGCCGCAACTCGTCGCCCAGTTGCAGGAGGACCACCGTGACCTTCCCGGTATCGTCACGCGCCAACTCCACATCCATGAGGGATCCCGATTCGACGGTGCGGTGCTGGGTGACACCGCGTTGCGCACCCGGACCGGGGTGTCGGTCGTCGCGGTGATGCGTGCGGGGCAGGTCGCCCCCTCTCCCAAACCCGACTTCGTCCTCACCGGGGGTGACATCCTGGTGGCCGTCGGTACGGCCGAGAGCCTCGACGCCGCCGCCAGAATCCTGCGCAACGGCTGATATCGGCAGATGAACTCGACGACGCTCGCGCTCATCGAACTGGGCGCGGTGTTCTTCGTGCTCGGCCTACTCGGTCGAGTGGCAGCGCGGTTCGGCATGTCGCCGATCCCCTTCTACCTCGTCGGCGGTTTGTGCTTCGGCAAGGGCGGATTCATCCAGCTCGGCGACATCGGCGAATTCAGCCACCTGGCAAGTGAGATCGGTGTGGTGCTGCTCCTCCTGCTCCTCGGCTTGGAGTACACCGCCGGCGAACTGGTCACCGGTCTGCGCAGTTCACGGACCGCCGGGATGCTCGACCTGATCCTCAACGCGACTCCGGGCGCCGTCGTCGCGCTGGTGCTCGGGCTCGGTCCGATCGGTGCCTTCGTGCTCGCCGGAGTGACCTACATATCGTCGTCGGGCATCGTCGCGAAGGTACTCCAGGATCTGGGGCGTCTCGGCAACAGGGAAACACCGGTCGTGTTGTCGATTCTCGTCTTCGAAGACCTCACGATGGCGGTATACCTACTTATCCTGACTGCGGTCCTCACCGGTGTGAGCATTCTCGGTGGGCTCGAAGCCGTCGCGATCTCCCTCGGCCTGGTTACCGTCGTGCTCGTGCTGGTGATCCGATACGGTCGCTACGTCGCGCTCGTACTCGACAGCCCGGACCGGGAATCGTTGTTGCTCAAGCTGCTCGGCGCGGCGCTGCTCGTTGCGGGGATTGCCTCCGCGTTGCAGGTTTCGGCCGCCGTCGGCGCATTCCTTCTGGGCATCGCGATCTCCGGTTCGACGGCGCACAACGCCACGCGGGTCCTCGAGCCGCTGCGGGATCTGTTCGCGGCCATCTTCTTCGTGTTCTTCGGACTCAACACCGATCCCACGGCAATACCGCCGGTGCTCGGATGGGCGATCCTGCTGGCAGTGTCGACGTCCCTGACCAAGCTCGCCACCGGCTGGATCGCGGCGCGGCAGCACGGTATCGCGCGGATGGGCCGAGCTCGCGCGGGCGCCGCTCTCATCGCCCGCGGGGAGTTCTCCATCGTGATCGCGGGACTGGCCGTCTCTTCGGGTCAGGTCGACAGCCGTCTCGCCGCGATCGCGTCTGCCTACGTGATGATCACCGCGGTGCTCGGACCCGTCGCGGCACGTGTCGTCGAACCGGTGATACGCGCAGCGAAGCCACGGCTCACGCGGCCGTCCCGGGTGCTGGAAACACCCGGAGACGAACCTGATCTCCTGTAGCGGGCGCATCGGCGAGGGAACAGAAACGAGAACGAGGACCACCCGTGACGGGTGGCCCTCGTGTCGTAGCGGAACGATCAGTCGAGGTAGTCGCGCAGTACCTGCGACCGCGACGGGTGCCGCAGCTTCGACATCGTCTTCGACTCGATCTGACGGATGCGCTCGCGCGTCACGCCGTAGACCTGGCCGATCTCGTCGAGCGTGCGGGGCTGACCGTCGGTGAGGCCGAACCGCAGGCGGACGACGCCCGCTTCGCGCTCGGAGAGTGTTTCGAGCACGGACTGCAACTGATCCTGCAACAGCGTGAACGAGACGGCATCGACGGCCACAACAGCCTCGGAGTCTTCGATGAAGTCGCCGAGTTGGCTGTCGCCCTCGTCACCGATGGTCTGGTCCAGGGAGATGGGCTCACGCGCGTACTGCTGGATCTCCAGCACCTTCTCCGGCGTGATGTCCATTTCCTTGGCGAGTTCCTCCGGGGTGGGCTCGCGCCCGAGATCCTGGAGCAGCTCACGCTGGATGCGACCGAGCTTGTTGATGACCTCGACCATGTGCACCGGGATACGGATGGTGCGGGCCTGGTCGGCCATGGCGCGGGTGATCGCCTGACGAATCCACCACGTGGCGTAGGTCGAGAACTTGTAACCCTTCGTGTAGTCGAACTTCTCGACCGCACGGATCAAACCGAGGTTGCCTTCCTGGATCAGGTCCAGGAAAGCCATGCCGCGGCCCGTGTAGCGCTTCGCGAGGGACACCACCAGACGCAGGTTCGCCTCGAGCAGATGGTTCTTGGCACGGTTACCGTCGCGGCAGATCCAGTTCATGTCGCGACGCTGCGCCACGGGAAGCTTCTCGCCCTTGGCGGCGAGTTCTTGGAGCCGGAACGTGGCATACAGACCGGCTTCGATGCGCTTGGCGAGTTCGACCTCCTCTTCCGCGTTGAGGAGGGCCACCTTGCCGATCTGCTTGAGATAGGCGCGAACCGAGTCGGCGGACGCAGTGAGCTCGGCGTCCTTACGTGCTTGACGCAGCGCCTCGGACTCTTCTTCGTCCCAGACGAAATCGCCCGACGCCTTGTCCTTGTCGGTGGGTTCGTCCTCGACGGCGACCTCTTCGGTGGCCACGATGTCGCCCTCGGGGATGTCGATGTCGGCGAGATCGGCCTCGGGGGCAGCCTCGAAATCTTCCTCGCCGTCGCCCTTGGCCGCAGCCTTGGCGCCCGCCTTCTTCGCAGTTGTCTTCTTGGCCGCGGCCTTCTTGGCAGGGGCCTTCTTCGCCGCGGCCTTCTTGGCGGGAGCCTTCTTGGCCGCGGTCTTCTTCGCCGGCGGTTTCGTGGTAGGTGCGGCGCCGGCCGCAGAGTCCGCAGGGCCCGCGGCATCCGCGGCGTCTGCGGCGGGTGCCGATTCCTTCTGTGGATCAGCGGTGTGGATGTCGGTGGCTGCCACGTACGCCCTTTCGTGACGAGGTAGTGCGGCGTCGCGCCAGAGTAGTTCCGGCGGAGAGGTCTGTCGGGATCAGGCCGGTTCCAGCCGGCTGTGCACCATTGTAACGATCTCTGTGACTACCGATGTGCGGGACTCAGGGAGCGACGCCCGTTTTCGCTGCATACGCTGCCCCGACGATGCCCGCGGCGTTACGTAGTTCGGCGGGAACGACGGGCGTGCGGTTCGTCAGCAGCGGTATCCACTTGTCGTGCTTACGGCTGATTCCGCCGCCTGCGATGAACAGATCGGGCCACAGCAGCGCCTCGAAGCGTTCGAGTACCCGCGATACCTCCTTGGCCCACTGCTTGTAGGACCACTCGTTCTTGTCCCTGACCGACGATGCCGCTCGGTGTTCGGCTTCCTTGCCGTCGACCTCCATGTGCCCGAACTCGGTATTCGGCAACAGCACGCCGTTGTGCAGGACCGCAGAGCCGATACCGGTGCCGAAGGTCAGCAGGATGACGACTCCGTCGGAGTCCTTCGCGGCTCCGAAACGGTCCTCGGCGATTCCCGCGGCGTCCGCGTCGTTGAGCACCGAGACCTCCCGGCCTCCGAGCGCATCGGCGAACAGCGCATGCGCGTCCACACCGATCCACGAAGCGTCGATGTTCGCGGCCGACCGGGCGATTCCGCCGGTGACGACACTGGGCAGGGTGACACCCACCGAGCCGGTCCATCCGAATCGGTCGACGATCTCCGCGACGGTGCCGGCGACCGCGTCGGGCGTCGACGGTTGCGGGGTCGGGATCTTGATCCGATCCCCGACCAGCCGGCCGGTACGCAGGTCGACCACTGCGCCCTTCACGCCGCTGCCGCCGACATCGACGCCGAACCCCAGCTCTCCCGAATCCGGCGCCGCCGACGGTGTTTGCTGACTCATCACGCGCTCACTTCCTGCCGTGTGCATCCCGACCGCAGCCGCTCCGAGGTCACGATAGTGCGAATCGCTGGTGCAGTGGTGTGAGCGGGAAACGTGTGTTCGGATGGGCAGGTGTTCGAAACAACCGATCCGGAGTCGATCGTGTGGTCCGGCGATCCATCCGAACTCCGCACCGTCGCCGTTGCCGTCGCGCGCGAGGCCGCAGCTCACGCCCGAACCCGCCGCGCGGAACTGTTCGGCCCCGGGCACGGCTCCGCGGCCGGAGACGGGACGGTGCGCACCAAGTCCACCGCCACCGATCCCGTCACCGTCGCGGACACCGAAAGTGAGGAACTCATTCGCGGTCGGCTGAGCGAGGTGCGGCCGGGCGACGCGTTTCTCGGCGAAGAGAGCGGTGGCGAGGAGACGACGGGGCCCGGCGACACGCGTGTGTGCTGGGTCGTCGACCCCATCGACGGGACCGTCAACTTCGTCTACGGCATTCCGGCGTCAGCCGTGTCGGTCGCGGCACAGGTCGCCGGACAGTCGGTGGCGGGCGCGGTCGTCGACATCGCGACCGGGGACACGTATTCGGCGGCTCTGGGACAGGGAGCCACTCTCACGACCGGGGGTGGAGTGGTGACGCAACTGCGCTGCAATCCTGTGACCGACCTCGGTCTCGCGCTGGTCGCGACCGGGTTCTCGTATTCGCCCGGACGCAGGGCCCGGCAAGGCTCGCTGGTCGCCGCATTGCTACCGCGGGTACGAGACATCCGCCGCATCGGCGCGGCCGCGCTGGATCTGTGCATGGTCGCGTCGGGGCGTGTTGACGCCCACTACGAACACGGACTCAATCCGTGGGACTGGGCCGCGGGCGCTCTGATTGCGGCCGAGGCCGGAGCGTCGGTGCGGGTCCCGCGGGGGTTCGGCGGTGAGGGGGAGATCACCGTGGCTGCCGCGCCGGGTGTGGCTGTTGCGCTCGACGAGCTTCTCGTCGAAATAGGAGCGGACGCCGCACTGCCCGATTGAATGTTCCGGCACCGCACGTCTATGGCCGGGTCGAATATTCGAACCGAATGTGACGTGTAACCGGAACAACCGATGAAATCGGCATTCCGGTCAATTCGGTCAATTTGTGTCGAATGGGCGAACCGATCCTCAGCAGCGCGCGGTGCGCGCAGCCTCGAGGAGGTCGATGTCCAGGGGCGCAGATTGCTCGCCCGCCGGTACCTCCCGGAGAGACCTCAGTACCTCTTCGGCATCCGCGCTGGGCGCGATGTCGTCGAAGTACGTACCGAGGGCGAGATCGACGGTGTCGTCCTCGCGGCCGTCCTGGACGAGTTCGGCGCACGGAGCCGCAAGCCACACTGCGCTCGCGGCAGCCCGTCCCGCGGCGCCGAACCTGATCTGTCCCTGGCACTGCATGTTCTGATCCACGTAGACGGGGTCGTTGCCGGCTTGAACGTCCGGTGCGCTCGCGAAGCCGTAATCGCCCAGCTGAGCAGCGACATGTGTCGCCTGACCTCGTTGTCCGTTGGCGTTGTACACCCGCACACGGGTTGCGGCGAGGGGAGCCGGTTCCACCTCGAGCAGCACCGATCGGTCGACGACCTCGCCGAGGGGGGCCGGCACCGGGCCGTCCGGTTCGATGGCAGCCTGCGGCGGAGCATTGCACGTGACCGTGGTGGCGACGGGCTCGGACGAGGTGAAGGCGGAAGCCCACACGACGATCGTTCCTGCGGCCAGGACGACTGCGGCGACCGCCGCCGGGACGACGCGGCGCCGCGGGAAGCGCCGGCCGCGCTTGTCCGTCGCGCTGCCTTCGGTGATCAGGGAAACCACGCCGACCTGCCTTTCGTATCCGGTGCCGTCTGAACTGGCGCAGTTCACTGTAGAGGTCGCCGGGAATGCCTCGGCGCAGGCGGGCAAAGTCAGGAATGTCTCGGGTTGCTGTGGTGTTGGTGACAATTGCTCGTCAATTTACGGAGAAACGTGAATCGGTTGCGTATTCGACCGAGCTTTCGGCTATTGTTCGGCGGCCCCGGTCGTTCGGCAGCGAGGCGAGAGGGCTCCAAAACGGAGTTTTCGGAGTATGTCCGAGACTCGGACGCACTTGCGGGAACTTTCAGTAAACAGTCAGGCGTTGCCTTGGCCGAGAGCACCGACAGTGTTCCGGTCGAGCACCTGAACAAGGACTAGAGGTAAGAGGAAATGGCGACTGACTACGACGCACCGCGGCGGACCGAGAGCGACGATGTGTCGGAGGACTCACTCGAAGAACTGAAAGCACGGCGAAACGAGGCGCAGTCCGCTGTGGTGGACGTCGACGAATCGGACACGGCCGAATCCTTCGAGCTACCGGGAGCCGATCTCTCCGGAGAAGAGCTGTCGGTGCGAGTTGTGCCCAAGCAGGCCGACGAGTTCACCTGTTCGAGCTGCTTCCTGGTGCATCACCGGAGCAGGCTTGCAAGTGACGCGAACGGCGTGCTCATCTGCCGCGACTGCGCGGCCTGACCCCTGCCGGTGACTGCGGCGCGAGTCCGCAGTCTCCGGAGGCGTCATCCATCGCGATCGGACCGGTCGGTCAACCCTTCGACGTGTCGGCACAACCCAAGGCGGCCAGCAATTCTGCTGGCCGCCTTGTGCTGATCAGCCAGTACGGTGTCGGGTCGTCGGGGTCGTCGAGAACGATCAGTGCCATCGTTCGGACCCAGGGCCGATGCTGCACATACGCGGCGGGATCGAGTTGACGGCCGAGGGCGGCGCTCTTGGCCGACGCGGGCACCGCCACCCCTCGGGAGATCACATCGACCGGCAGATGCGCACGGTCCACCATGAGCTCGCCGTCGCGTACCTCCACCCGACGGCGCGACAACCACACCAGGGACCACACCGCGATGGGCAGCAGGAGCGCATACGGCAACCACGCGTACAACCCTGGGGCACCCATGTGGAGCTCGGCGGCGAGGAGCGCCGCGATGCCCAGACCGATAGGCCACCACCACAGCGGCACCCACAGCCGTTCGGAATACGTCGGGGAAGCGGTCATCCGGCCGGCGGTCGCTCCGGAGCGAGAGGATTCAGACACACCGGCCAGGATAGTCGCCTCCGGACCGGTCCCGACCGGTGCAGGGGTAGTCTCGGTGCACGTGACCGACCTTCCCGCGATCCCGCTCCAGCGCCTGGACCCGGAGATCCCCTTGCCCAGCCGCGCTCACACCGGAGACGCCGGTGTGGACCTGTGCACCACAGTCGACGTAGTCATCGAACCCGGAGATCGGGTTCTCGTCGGAACGGGCATCGCCGTCGCATTGCCGATCGGTACCGTCGGTCTCATCCATCCACGATCCGGGCTCGCCGCAAAGTTCGGCCTGTCCGTGGTCAACACTCCGGGCACCGTGGACGCGGGATACCGCGGCGAGATCAAGGTCTGCCTGATCAATCACGACACCGAGCGCGCCGTCGAACTGCGCCGGGGTGATCGCATCGCGCAGCTTCTCGTGCAGCGGGTCGAGCTCGTCGACTTCGTGGAGGTCGACGAACTCGACGACACCACGCGCGGCGCCGGTGGGTACGGGTCGAGCGGCGGGCACGCCGGTCTCGTGAAGGAAGGTTCCTGACATGTTCGGACGACGCCGCAAGAATCGTGGAACCGACGGCGAGGGCGCCGGCGTGCAGGACGAGTTCGGCGCGCACGCCCGCGACGCCGCGTTCGACCCCGAGGACGAATACGCCGCTCGCGACGGCGGTCCGTACGACATCGACGAGATCGCCGAGGAAGATCTCGGTACCTCCAGGCTCGATCTGGGTTCGGTCCTCGTTCCGGTGCCGGCGGGTGGGCAGATCCAGGTCGAGATGACTCCGGCCGGAAACCCGCAGGCGGTTCACCTGGTGACCCAGCACGGCCGGATCACCGTTTCGGCGTATGCCGCACCCAAGTCGCCGGGACAGTGGCGCGAAGTGGCTGCCGAACTGGCCGAGACACTCCGCAACGACAACGCGACGGTAAGTATGGAGACCGGTCCCTGGGGCCGCGAGCTCCACGGGGCGACGCCCAACGCCGACCTGCGCTTCATCGGAGTCGACGGCTACCGCTGGATGATCCGCTGCGTCGTTGCGGGTCCTGTGGGCGCGGCAGGAGGCGACTCCCCGCTCGTGGCCGCCGCACATTCGGTTCTCGCCGATACCGTGGTGCGGCGGGGGACGGAGCCGCACCCGGTGCGGACGCCGTTGCCGGTGGTGCTCCCGCAGGCGCTCGCCCAGCAGCTGGCCGCCGCGCAGCAGCAACAGCAACAGCAGCTCGCGGCCCAGCAAGCAGCGCAGCAGGGCGGTCGGCCGGTGCAGCCGGGGGAGCAGGCAGCCGCTCGGCAGCCCGCGCCCCAGCCCGCGCCCCAGCCCCAGCCCCAGCCCGCGCCGCAGCCGCCTCGTCCGCGTCGCGGAGAGTCCGGATCGGCGATGCAGCAACTCGGCTTCTAGCGCCGAGCGTCAGCGGACACCGAGCGCGCCTCGTCGAGTGCCACGAGGCAGCGGTCGCCGAGCACCGACGGATCCGCGCCGATATCGGCGAGTTCGATGGTTTCGAGCGCAGCACACGGGAGTGCTGCCGCCCATTGCCGGCCGACGCTCAGCGGATGCACCGCGTCGTCGACCGCCGCGGTGATGCCGACCGGAACACCGATCGTGCGTAGGCCGTCGACGTCCGGGGCGTGGTAGTTCGCGGCTTCCTCGAGGGCTTCGGGGAGGTCGGGCCAGTGTGCGCGCCACGATCGGGTGAGCGCGGCCCCGAGCCACACCGGGCTCGATTCCCTCATCGCCGCGGTCACTGCCTCGAGACCGTGGGCGCGAAGTTGTCCGGCCGTCCAGCGCGCCATCGCCGCGGCGGGCGCGTCGTCCGGGTTACCCGTCCAGGCGGGAAGCGCCGCGAGGACGCCGACGGTCCGGCCGGGTCTGCGCCGGGCCCAATCGAGTGCCACTGCCGCGCCGATCGAGACACCACCGACGAGGATCGGCCCGTCCGCGGCGGCCGTGTCCATTGCATCGAGGTAACTCGCGACGATGCGTCGGGGATCGGGCTCGACGGCGATCGTGTCGATTCCATGACGGTGCAGCGGCCCACGGAATGCGCGATCGACGAACTGCGCGTCCGAACCCGTCCCGGGCAGGACGACAGCGGTACAGGCGGGGAGCGGCTGCGACCTGGAGCAACCGGGCTGATGAAGCATGCCCAGATCCTGCCCAACCGGCGCGATCGCCCGACGGGGTGGGTCCGGTTGTGCTTGCCACGATTGGGTCTACAGTGGCGAGCGAAGGATACCTGCGGCACGGGACCCGTGCCCATCCGTTTCAGGAGTGCGCTATGGCATCCGCCACGGTCGGCTACTTCCGTCGGCTCACCCGCCGGTTGACCGAAGATCTGGAAGAACTCGACGCCGAGGAGATGGCCGAATCCTCCCAGGCGGCCGGGGCTCGTCCCGCGGCAGAATGCTCACGGGGTCAGGAAGTGACCATGCTCGGCCGGCTCCGCAGTGTCGAAGCCTGCTCGAAGGCGACTGCGTCGGTGCAGGCCGAGTTCTTCGACGGCACCGATTCCATCCTGCTCGTGTGGATCGGACGGCGGCGCATCCCCGGAATCGAGACGGGAAAAACCCTCCTGGTGCGGGGGCGGGTCGGTGAGCGTGGCGGCGCGAAGGTGATCTACAACCCGTACTACGAATTGCGCGACCCGGCCTGACCCCCTCGGGCGGCCGCCGTGGGAGAAATCCGCGGTTGCGTGAGTGTGGCACTCTCGTAGGAGTGAGCGACAACGGCCGACAGACGATACTCGAACAACTCGGTGGGCTCAGCGGGTTGGTGTATTCGACGCTGCCGGTCCTCGTGTTCGTCCCCGCCAACAGTTTGTGGGGTCTGACCGCAGCGATCTGGACCGCGATCGCGGTGGCGTGCGGGGTGCTCATCTGGCGGTTGGCGCGTAAAACGCCCATCCAGCCGGCGATCTCGGGATTCATCGGTGTAGCGGTGTGCGCGTTCATCGCGTACCGCACCGGCGACGCCAAGGGCTATTTCCTCTTCGGCATCTACGCCAGCCTGGTTTACGGCGGAGCATTCGTGCTCTCGGTGCTTGTGCGACGCCCGCTCGTCGGCGTGATCTGGGGAATGCTCAACGGCCAGGGCGCGCGGTGGCGATCGCACCGCGACGCCGTCCGCGCCTACGACGTCGCAACGCTCGCCTGGTCGCTGGTGTTTCTGGCCCGCTACCTGGTACAGAACCATCTCTACGACTCCGGTGAGACCGGTTGGCTTGCGGCGGCGCGGATCGGTATGGGCTGGCCGTTGACAGCGATGGTGTTGCTGGTGACGCTGTGGGCCGTGCGCAAGGCGGATCGGATCGTCGAACCGCCGGCGCCGGCCGCCGCGTCACATATCAGCGGTGAGGACTCCGGAACCGGCGGTCCGGATCGGTCGCAGGAGAAGGACTAGAGCCCGAGCGCTGCCCGCAATTCGTCTTCGACTTCGACCGACGCGACGAACAGCAGTTCGTCACCCCCTTCGAGGGGATCGTCGGGTTGCGGCACGATCACCCGGCCGCCGCGCAGAATCGTGACGAGCGCGGCGTCGCGAGGCAGTTGCAGTTTGCGGACCGGCTTGCCGGCGAGTGAGGTCGTGTCGGGCAGCGTGATCTCGACCAGATTGGCACCGGTGCGCAGGGTCATCAGCCGTACGAGATCTCCCACGGTGACCGCCTCCTCGACCAGTGAGGCAAGCATCCGGGGGGTCGATACCGCGACGTCGACACCCCACGACTCGTCGAACAGCCACTCGTTACGCGGGTCGTTGACACGCGCCACCACACGCGGCACACCGAACTCGGTGGTCGCGAGCAGACTCAGCACCAGATTGGCCTTGTCGTCGCCGGTGGCGGCGATCACGACGTCGTAGAGTTCGAGTCCGGCCTCTTCGAGGAGACTGAACTCGCACGCGTCGCCGTGCACCCATTTGGCGTCGGGAACCGCCTCGGGGTCGATGTGATCGAGTTTTCGTTCGACGAGCATGACCTCGTGGTGGCTGTGGATGAGTTCGCGCGCGATGGAGCGTCCCACCGCCCCCGCGCCTGCGATCGCGACCTTCAACGACGTTCCTCTCGCTCTACGGTTACCGGCCGGCTCAGTTCTCCTCGGCCGGGGGACTTTCCGCCAACGCGATCGCCTCGGCGACGGTACCCGACACTGCGGCGATGTAGACCTGGTCATCGGCCTGGACGACCGTCTTGCGGTCGGGCAGCACACCCGCGCCGAAGCGGATGAGGAACGCGACCCGCGACGCGGTGGCTGCTTCGAGGTCCGTGACGCGGCGCCCGATCCAGTCTTCGTGCAGGTTCACCTCGACCACCACGACGGAGCCCGTCGGGTCGCGCCAGCGCGCGGTTTCGCTTTCGTGGGTGAGGGTGTGCAGAAACCGGTCGGTCGTCCACGGCACCGTCGCCACCGTGGGGATGCCGAGACGTTCGTAGACGGCGGCACGCTTGGCGTCGTAGATCCGGGCGACCACGCGTTCGACCCCGAACGTCTCCCGAGCCACCCGCGCCGAGATGATGTTGGAGTTGTCGCCCGACGACACGGCAGCGAACGCGTCGGCGCGCTCGACTCCGGCCCGGATCAGCACGTCACGATCGAACCCCATGCCCACGACGGTGTGCCCGGGAAAGTCTGCGCCCAGACGCAGGAACGCACCCGGATCACGGTCGATGACGGCGACCTCGTGCCCGAGCCGGACGAGTGCGGTCGCCACGGACGACCCCACCCGGCCACATCCCATGACCACCACATACACCGTCGAACTCCGTTCGTCACACAGCCGTTGCGGCCGCCCGTGTACGGGCCGCCGAACGGAAACCGTACCGCTCCCGTCGGTCCGCCGGGGCCCGGCGGGCCGGATTCGTGCGGCGCCCACCGCACGGTCCCGGGCCGCGGAACGGGCCACCGGTGACGATGTGCAGATCCGTGTCGGGATACGGCTTAGGCTTTGCGGGTGTCCAAGCTTTCGACCGCCACGAAGCGGGTGCTGTTGGGTAGGCCGTTCCGCAGCGATACGCTCGGGCACACCCTGCTGCCGAAACGGATTGCGCTGCCGGTCTTCGCCTCGGATGCGTTGTCCTCCGTCGCCTACGCGGCCGAGGAGATTTTCCTCGTCCTCTCGCTTGCCGGTCTGTCGGCGTACGCGTTCTCACCGTGGATCGGTGTGGCGGTGGCGGTGGTCCTCCTCGTCGTCGTGGCGAGCTACCGCCAGAACGTGAAGGCATATCCGTCGGGTGGCGGCGACTTCGAAGTCGCGACGACGAATCTCGGACCGTCTGCGGGTCTGATGGTGGGCAGCGCCCTGATGGTCGACTACGTGCTGACCGTGGCGGTGTCGATCGCGTCGGCAGCTGCGAATATCGGCTCCGCCGTCCCGTTCGTCGCGCAGCACAAGGTGCTGTTCGCGGTCCTCGCCATCGCGATCCTCACCGCCGTGAATCTGCGCGGTCTGCGGGAAGCGGGCACGGCGTTCGCAATACCCACCTACGCGTTCATGGCGGGAATGGGCGTGATGCTGGTCTGGGGCGCACTGCAACTGCTGGTCTTCGACAAGGATCTGCGCGCCGAGTCGGCCGACTTCGAGCTTGTCGCCGAGCAGGAGAACCTGACTGCGATCGCTTTCGTTTTCCTACTGGCGCGGGCTTTCTCGTCCGGGTGTGCCGCGCTGACGGGTGTGGAGTCGATCAGCAACGGAGTCCCCGCGTTTCGGAAGCCCAAGTCGCGCAACGCGGCAACGACTCTGTTGCTGCTCGGCGCAATTGCCGTGACGTTGTTTCTCGGAGTGATCTTTCTCGCCGACCGGCTCGGCGTGGTGGTCGCGGAACACCCCGAAACCCAACTGCGCGGCGCGCCGGATGGGTACGAGCAGAAGACGCTCGTCGCACAGATCGCGCATGCGGTGTTCGCTGACCTGCCGCCGGCATTCTTCCTGATCACGGCCGTGACGGCGCTGATTCTCGTCATGGCCGCGAACACGGCGTTCAACGGTTTCCCGGTGCTCGCGTCGGTGCTGGCGCAGAATCGGTACCTCCCCCGCCAGCTGCACACCCGTGGTGATCGGCTGGCCTTCAGCAACGGCATCGTGTTCCTGTCCGGGTGCGCAATCGCGTTCGTGTGGATTTTCGACGCAGAGGTCACCAAGCTGATCCAGCTGTACATCGTCGGTGTGTTCGTGGCCTTCACCTTCAGCCAGACCGGCATGGTCAAGCACTGGACGCGTCACCTGGCGACCGAGACCGACCCCGCCGTGCGTGGGCGCATGCAGCGGTCCCGTGCCGTCAACACGGTGGGACTGGTGATGACGGCCACCGTTCTGGTGGTCGTGCTGGTCTCGAAGTTCGCGGCGGGCGCGTGGATCGCGGTGGTCGTGATGGCTGCGATCTTCGTCGTGATGAAAGCGATCCGGCGCCACTACGACAGCGTCGCCGCCGAGATCGAAAACGCCGAGTGGGACGGGGTTCTTCCCAGCCGCACGCATTCGATTGTGCTGGTATCCAAGCTGCACCTGCCGACCTTGCGCGCATTGGCCTACGCGCGAGCGACCCGCCCGGACACGCTCGAGGCGATCACCGTCAACGTCGACGAGGACGACACCCGGATGTTGGTGCGCGAATGGGAGAAGAGCGACCTGACGGTTCCGCTCAAGGTCGTCGAGTCACCGTATCGTGAGATCACGCGTCCGGTGCTCGACTACGTCCGCAGAGTGCGACGTGATTCACCGCGCGATGTGATCACCGTCTTCATCCCGGAGTATGTGGTGGGGCATTGGTGGGAACAGATCTTGCACAACCAGAGTGCACTGCGGCTCAAGAGCCGGTTGCTGTTCCAGCCCGGTGTGATGGTGACCAGCGTGCCGTGGCAGCTGCGCTCGTCGGCGCGAGCACCTCGGGAACGGATCGATTCGGCGCCCGGCTCGGTGCGTCGTGGGCTTGATAATCAGGAGGAACAACGGTGAGTCGGCAGGGACGTCAGGGTGTGGGCACAGACTGGTCCGGTCGGCGGATCGAGTTGATGCTGGGCAACCCGGCTCACGGTGGGTTCTGCGTCGCCCGGCACGACGGCCGGGTGGTGTTCGTGCGACACGGGCTTCCGGGGGAGAGGGTCTTCGCGCTGGTCACCGAAGACCGTGGAGGTTCCTACTGTTTCGCCGACACGGTCGAGGTGCTGCAGCCGTCGGAGGACCGCGTCGACCCGGCCTGCCCGATCTCGGGGCCGGGAGGCGCCGGTTGCTGCGATCTTTCGCATGCGTCGATGCCCGCCCAGCGGCGTATCGGAGCCGCGGTGGTGGCCGAGCAATTGCGGCGTCTCGGCGGGGTCGAGCGTGATGTCGTGGTCGAGGATCTGCCCGGCGGCGCACCGAACGGCACGAAGTGGCGCACCCGGGTACGGCTCGCGGTGGACGTGGCAGGGAATCCCGGATATCGGCGGTACCGGAGCAACGACGTGGTGCCGGAACTCGCGTGCCCGCAGATCGAGGTGCGCGCGTATCTCGGGCTCGCCGACCGGGTATGGCAGCCCGGTTCCGAGTTGCAGGTGGTGCTCGATGACGCGGGTGCCCGGCATGTCGTGGAAATCGCGCCGCCGTCGGTGTCGCGCACGGGTCATCGCAGCGCCGGACGGCGGGGGGCCTCGGCGCGCCGGGCCGCAGCGAACGCCCCTCGCGCGGAGAAGGTGATCGAGGGCTCCGGCCGCACGCTCGAGCGGGTGGGGTCGCGAGAGTGGTACGTGACCACGACGGGGTTCTGGCAGGCACACCGGGGTGCGCCGGAGACGTACTCGGCGGTGGTGGCACAGTGGGCCGACGCGGCACCGGGAAGTACCGTGTGGGACCTCTACGGCGGTGCCGGAGTGTTCGCCGCAGCGCTCGCCGAGCAAGTGGGCCCGTCGGGGCGGGTGGAGGTGGTCGAGTCCGCTCGGTCCGCCGTCGACGATGGGATGGAAGCGCTCGCGGACCTGCCGCAAGTGCACTTCCGGCACGGGCGCGTCGAGTTGCTGATCGGTGATCTGCCCGCACCTCAGATCGTCGTTCTGGATCCGCCGCGTGCGGGAGCAGGGAAGGACGTGGTCGCGGCGATCGCGGCGGCCGGACCGCGCCGGGTGATTCACGTCGGGTGCGATCCGGCGGCATTCGGGCGGGATGTCGGCCTGTACCGGGGGCACGGCTACCAACTTGCAGATCTGAGGACGTTCGCGGCGTTCCCGTCCACGCACCATGTGGAGTGCCTCGGACTGTTCACGCGCTGACATCCGGCGTGGCCCACCGAGCGCCGGCGGTCCGGCCCGAAAAGTATTTGCTTGACGTACGCAACTAACTGTATAGTTGCATGCCGTAATCAAATTCTTTTGGATTCGGAGGTTCCGTGGCTGTCCAGCCCGACACGGCGCGCGAGCTCGTCGACGCGATATTCCTTTTCGCTCGAACCCTGCGTACCACCCTCGTACACCACGACAGCGACCTTCTTCCTTCCGCGCTGACAGGGGTGCTGTTTCTCCTGGCGCGCACGGGGGAGTGCCGGCCGAGTGAACTCGCCGCCGAGATCTGTGTCAGCCAATCGGCCCTCAGTCGGCAGATCGGCGAACTCGTCGATCGTGGATTCGTCGACCGGCATCCGGATCCGAACGACAAGCGCGCTCACCTCGTCAGCTGTTCTCCCGATGGCCGCGAGATTCTCCGGACCATCCAGGAACGACGCACCGAGCGCCTGACCGCCGAGCTCACCGACTGGGATCAACAGCAGGTCGTCGAGGCGCTCGCAGTCGTCGGACGCCTCAATTCCACGCTGGCCCCCATCGCCGGCTCCACCCCGCAAAGGACTTCTTCATGAGCACCGCCGCTTCGGAGACCGCGGCGCCGTCAGCCGGCGCGCCGCGCACCGAACCCCTCACCCACCGCGAGATCCTGCAGGTTCTCCTGGGTCTGCTCGCTGCCCTGTTCACGGCATTGCTGAGCAGCACCATCGTCGCAACCGCGCTGCCGACGATCATCGCCGACCTCCGGGGCTCGCAGACGCAATACGCGTGGGTGATCACGACCGCGCTGCTCGCCAACGCGGCGTCCACGCCGATCTGGGGCAAGCTCTCGGATCTGTTCAACAAGAAGCTGCTCGTGCAGCTGGCCATCGTCATCTTCGTCGCCGGCTCGGTAATCGCGGGCCTGGCCCACAACGTTCCAGTTCTGCTCGCCGCCCGCGTCGTGCAGGGCGTGGGCATGGGCGGGCTGACCGCACTGGTCGTGGCGATCATCGGCAGCATCATTCCGCCCCGTGAGCGGGGCCGCTACTCCGGCTACATGGGTGCCGTCATGGCTGTCGCGATGTCGGGCGGCCCCGTTCTGGGCGGCGTCATCGTGGACGGCCTCGGCTGGCGCTGGTGCTTCTTCGTGTCCGTCCCGATTGCGGTCGTCGCGCTGATCCTGCTGCAGCGCACCCTGAAGATCGAGACGATACGCAAGCAGAACGTGAGCATCGACTGGCTCGGCGCGACGCTGATCACCGCCGGAGTCAGTGTGCTGCTGATCTGGGTGTCCTTTGCGGGCAAGGTCGGCTACTACGACTGGTTCTCGCTCGAGTCGGCCGCCTACGTCGTCGCCGGACTGGGTCTGATCGTCGCGACGGTGGTGGTGGAATCGAAGGTCTCCGATCCGGTCATCCCGTTGAAGATCGTCACCGAACGCACCACCGCGCTGGCGATCATTGCGTCCGTCGCGGTCGGTGTCGGCCTTTTCGGCGCCACCACCTTCCTGGGCCAGTACTTCCAGACCGCCCGCGGATACAGCCCCACCACAGCGGGCCTGCTCACCATCCCGATGGTTGCCGGGACGCTCGTCTCCTCGATGCTGTCCGGGCAGCTCATCACCCGGTTCGGCAAATGGAAGTCCTTCATCGTCGCGGGTGCCGTGCTTCAACTCGTGGGCTTCGCCCTGCTCGGCACCATCGACCACGCCACATCCTTGACGCTGATCAGCGTGTATATCGCGATCGTCGGCCTCGGCACCGGCATGCTCATGCAGAACCTGGTGCTCGCGGTCCAGAACACGGTGAGCGTGCGTGACATCGGCGCGGCCAGCAGTTCGGTGGCGTTCTTCCGCACATTCGGCGGTGCCATCGGCGTCTCGGTTCTCGGATCGATTCTGGCCAGCCGCGTGGTCACCCTGTCCGCCGAAGGTTTTTCGAAGCTCGGCATCGATCCGGGGTCCGCCGGCAGCGGAAGCAACCTCGACCTCGCGGCGCTTCCCGCACCCGTCGCGGAGGTCGTCCAGACGGCGTACGGCGACGGGACGGGGATGTTGTTCCTGGTGGCAGCGGGATTTGCCGTCGTCACCCTCGTCGCGGTGGTGTTCATCCCCAACCGGACGCTGCGCACCACGATCGACATCGTCGAGGAAGCGCCTCCCGTCGCATCCCGCGACGAGCGCTCCGAACTGTGAGTGCCGGCACGAACAGGTGCACAATGAGACGATGACCACTACGTGGAATCGGCGATGTGAGTCATGTGACGGTTCGGTACGTTCCACCGCTCCGTAGACTGACAGAATTGCTCGCGCGATCTCGCGCGAATCATGAGCCGGAGGGAGCTAGTCCAGTTGGGTGTCCTGTCCAGCGTCCACTCGCCCGACGATCTGCGTCGGCTCACTCCCGCCGAGGTCACTCGTCTCGCGGGGGAGATCCGGAGCTTCCTCGTGGAGAAAGTCTCGGCGACCGGGGGCCATCTCGGGCCCAACCTCGGTGTCGTCGAATTGACCGTCGCCCTGCACCGGGTTTTCGACTCTCCCCGCGACCCGATCCTGTTCGATACCGGCCATCAGGCGTACGTCCACAAGATTCTCACGGGCCGCAAGGACGACTTCGACTCCCTGCGTCAGCGCGGAGGTCTGTCCGGCTACCCGTGTCGTGCGGAGAGTGAGCACGACTGGATCGAGTCCTCGCACGCCTCCGCCGCCCTGTCCTATGCCGATGGCCTCGCCAAGGCGTACGCACTGACCGGCCGACGCGATCGCACGGTGGTGGCCGTGGTCGGCGACGGCGCGCTCACCGGAGGCATGTGCTGGGAGGCCCTCAACAACATCGCGGCCGGTACCGACCGCTCCGTGGTGATCATCGTCAACGACAACGGTCGGTCCTACGCGCCCACGATCGGTGGTCTGGCCGAGCATCTCGCGGCGCTGCGCCTGAAGCC
Organism: Rhodococcus chondri; assembly: GCF_036327435.1. NCBI lineage: Bacteria > Bacillati > Actinomycetota > Actinomycetes > Mycobacteriales > Nocardiaceae > Rhodococcus > Rhodococcus chondri. Next base: position 26,748 of record NZ_JAUZMZ010000043.1, read on the forward strand.
GGAATACGAGCGGGCGCTCGACAGCAGCCGCCGCCTGGTGAAGAAGATTCCGTGGATCGGGCCCGCCGCGTACTCGGTGCTCCGCGGAATGAAGGCCGGCGTGAAAGATGTCGTCAGCCCGCAGGTGCTGTTCACCGATCTCGGAATCAAATACCTCGGTCCGGTCGACGGGCACGACGAGCCTGCTCTCGAGGCGGCGCTGCGGCGCGCCAAGGCCTTCGGTGGCCCGGTGATCGTGCATGCGGTGACCCGGAAGGGCGCCGGTTACGCGCCGGCCGAGAACCATCAGGCCGACCAGATGCACGCGACAGGGGTGATGGATCCGCTCACGGGCCGTGCCACATCTGCGTCGTCCGTGCCCGATTGGACCTCGGTGTTCTCCACCGAATTGATCGAGCAGGCCGAGACTCGCAGCGACGTCGTTGCCATCACCGCCGCAATGGCCGGGCCCACCGGTCTTGCGGCCTTCGGGGAGCGGTTCCCCGACCGCACCTTCGATGTCGGCATCGCGGAGCAGCACGCGGTCACCTCCGCCGCAGGCCTCGCGCTGGGCGGGCTGCATCCGGTGGTCGCGGTGTACTCGACGTTCCTCAACCGGGCGTTCGACCAGCTGCTCATGGACGTGGCCCTGCTGAAATTGCCGGTCACGCTGGTGCTCGACCGGGCCGGTATCACGGGGTCCGACGGGGCCAGCCACAACGGAATGTGGGACTTCTCCATTCTGGGTATCGTGCCTGGAATCCGGGTTGCGGCCCCGCGCGACGCCGCGACCTTGCGCGAGGCACTGGGTGAGGCGCTTGCGGTCACCGACGGCCCTACCGCGCTGCGGTTCCCGAAAGGCACGGTCGGCGAGGATATTCCGGCGCTCGAGCGGATCGGCGGCATGGTCGACGTTCTGCGTATGCCCGAGCAGCGTTCCGGCGACGTGCTCATCGTCGGCGTCGGTGCCTTCGCGTCTCTCGCTCTCGATGCCGCTGAACGCCTTGCCCAGCAAGGAATTACGGCAGCGGTGGTGGACCCGCGTTGGGTGCTTCCGGTTCCGGCGGAGCTGACCTCGCTTTCGCGCGACTTCCGGCTCGTCGTCACCGTCGAGGACAGCGGTCTGCACGGTGGTGTCGGTTCGGCGGTGTCGGCGTCGTTGCGCGAGCACGACATCGACGTTCCCACGCGGAATCTGGGAGTGCCACAACAGTTTCTCGACCACGCGTCGCGCGGCCGGATCCATCAGGATCTCGGACTGACCGCGCAGGACGTCGCCCGTCAGGTGACCGGCTGGGTGGTCGGCCTGGACGGCAACGACACCGCCGAGGAAATCGATCAACGCGAACGTGGCGTCGGCTGACCGGCCGCATACAAAACTCCGCCGACCGAAGGTCGGCGGAGTTTCGCTTTTACCGACAATCAGATACGCATGTCCTCGAGTTCCATGCCTTTGGTCTCCCGGATCTTCGACTTGACGAAGAAGAACGAGAGCAACGCGAAGAAGGCGAACAATCCGTAGAGGAACCAGAGGCCGACCGCCGACGTAAGCGGCGGGAACGCCAGTGTCACGGTGAAATTTGCGATCCAGTTCGCCGCGGTGCTGATGCCGAGCGCGACCGCCCGCATCCGGTTGGGGAACATCTCGCCGAGCATGACCCACATGATGGGCCCCCACGTCGCGGCGAAGAAGATCACGAACACGTTGGCGCCGATCAGTGCGAGTGCACCCCACGGGGCCGGCAGCTGCACGTCCTCCCCGGTGCCGGTGGCCTGCGAGAACGCGATCGCGGCGAGTAGCAGGCTCACGAACATGCCGATCGAACCGGCCATCAGCAATGGGCGGCGGCCGATCCGGTCGACGAACAGGATTGCCACGAACGTCATGACCACATTGATCACTGCGGTGATCACCGACGTCGTGAAAGATTCGTTCTCGGTGAACCCCACCGACTTCCACAGGGTCGTCGAATAGTAGAAGATCGCGTTGATACCGACGAACTGCTGGAAGACGGCCATGGTGATACCGACCCACACCAGCGGTTGCAGCCCGAAGACCGGCCCCCGGATGTCGCCGAACGACCGCTTCTCCTCCCGTCGCAGTGTCAGCCGGATCTCGCGGACCCGCTCGTGCGGATGCAGTTCGCCGGTGATGTTGGCGAGAATCTCGGCGGCCTCCTCGTCGAGGTCCTTGCCGACGAGGAAACGGGGGGATTCCGGGATCAGCACGGCCAGCACGCCGTAGACGATCGCCGGGACCACACCGACGAGGAACATCCACCTCCAGGCCTCGAGTCCCCACCACAGTTCGTTCGATGCGCCGCCGGCCGCGTTCTGGAGGACCGCGTCGGACAGCAGTGCGGCGAAGATGCCGAGGGTGATGGCGAGCTGTTGAAGTGAGGCGAGACTGCCGCGATAGCGTGCCGGTGCGATCTCCGAGATGTACGTGGGGGCGATGACCGACGCAATGCCGATGCCCAGCCCGCCCAGCACGCGCCACAGCATGAGATCGGGCACGCTGAACGCCAATCCGGAGCCGACCGACGAGATGACGAAGAGCACCGACCCGAGCACCATGACTCGCTTGCGGCCCCACCTGTCCGCGAGCCGACCCGCAAACCACGCGCCTACCGCGCATCCGAGCAGCGCGATCGCGACTGCGAATCCGGTGACGAAGGAGCTGAGTCCGAACTCACCCTGAATCGAGTCGACCGCGCCGTTGATGACCGAACTGTCGAACCCGAACAGAAAGCCGCCGACGGCCGCCGCGACAGTGACAGCAATGACCTTCGCGGCGTGGGAATTCGAGGTCTGTGTCATGGGACCTGCCTTCGTCGGACGGCGCGGGAACCGAGTGCTGCTACCTGGACCGGGATCAGACGGTGACTCTGTGACGGGACATTACGCCGAGACAAGTTTCCGGGCGTTGCTTTACGCACCGAGGGCGTGGCACCGCACGGTGACACGCCCTCGATGGTTCGGGTGTTTCGGTCAGGCGACGTTTGCGACGCCGGGAGCCAGGAACCGCTTGCCGTTGACCGCCTCCGATGTTCCGGTGCGATCCAGGTACGGCGTGATGCCACCGTTCCAGAACGCGAAGCCGCCGCCGAGGATCAGGCACAGGTCGATGTCCTCGGGTGCCGCGACCACGTCTTCGTCGAGCATGATCGCGATCTCCTCCGCGAATGCCCGGCGGGTGCGTTCGAGCACCTCTTCCGCGGTGGACGGCGAGTCGCCCTGCGGCCACAGGGCCGCGACCTCCGGGTCGACGACCTGCGTGCCGTCGGCGTACGACCACACGCCGGACTTGCGGGCCTCGACGAGCGCTTCGAGACCGGGCGACGAGACGAACCGGTCGGGGTACGCGGCCTGCAAGGTCTCCCCGGTGTNCAGNGCGACGGCGGGGCCCACCAGGGCGAGCAAGGTGAACGGCGACATCGGCATGCCGAGCGCGCCGACGGCATTGTCGGCCACCTCGAACGGAGTGCCCTCGTCCACCGCCGTCATGACCTCACCGAGGGTGCGGGTGACCAGACGGTTGAACACGAAGCCCGGCTTGTCGCCGCACAGCACCGCGGATTTCTTCAGCGACTTGGCGGTCGCGAACGCCGTCGCGAGCGTGGCGTCGTCGGTCTTCTCGCCCCGGATGACCTCGAGCAGGGGCAGCACGGCGACCGGGTTGAAGAAGTGGAAGCCCACGACCCGCTCGGGGTGTTGAAGGCCGGACGCCATCTCGGTGATCGACAGCGACGAGGTGTTCGTCGCGAGAATCGTCTCGGGCGTGATGTGCTGCTCGAGCTCGCTGAACACCTGCTTCTTGACGTCCATGTTCTCGAACACGGCCTCGATCACGAAGTCCGTCTTCGCGAAGGCGGCCTTGTCGAGTGAACCGGAGACGAGCGCCTTGAGGCGGTTCGCGGCGTCGGGTGACAGCCGGCCCTTGCCCTGCAGCTTGTCGATCTCGGTGTGGACGTAGCCGACGCCCTTGTCGATGCGATCCTGGTCGATGTCGGTCAGGATCACCGGCACCTTCAGCTGCCGGACGAACAGCAGCGCGAGCTGGCTGGCCATCAGGCCAGCACCCACGATGCCGACTCCGCTGATCTTCCGGGCCAGGGACTTGTCCGGGGCCCCGGCAGGGCGCTTGGCGCGCTTGTTGACCAGATCGAATGCGTACAGTCCTGCGCGGAGTTCGTCGGACATCAGCAGGTCGGCGAGTGCCTCGGTCTCGGCGTCGAAGCCCTTGCTCAGCGACTCGGGATCGGAGATGTCGGTGGTGCGGGCGAGTTCGAGGAGTTCGAGCGCACGCTCGGCGGCAGGGGAGAAGCCGTGGGTCTTCCCGGCGACCAGGGCCTCGGCGCGTGTCATGGCGGCATCCCAGCCGGCCTCGCGGTCGATCTCCGGACGCGCGGGCACGATCTCGCCCGCGAGAACCTTCGATGCCCACGCGAGCGACTGCTCGAGGAAATCGGCGGACCCGAGCACTACATCGGCGTAGCCGAGAGCGAGGGCCTGCTTCGCCTTGATCGTGCGTCCGTTGTTGAGCGGGTTCTCGAGAATCAAAGTCACCGCGTTGTCGGGACCGACGATGTTCGGAAGCAGCTGCGTGCCACCCCAGCCGGGGACCAGGCCGAGCATCGTCTCCGGCAGTCCGAGCGCGGGCACGTTGTCGGCGACCGTGCGGTAGTGCGCGTGCATGCCTACTTCGAGTCCGCCGCCGAGCGCCAGACCGTTGACGAACGCGAAGGTCGGAATCGCGGTGTCGCGCAGGCGGCGGAACACGTCGTGGCCGAGTTTGCCGAGTTCGAGCCCCTGCTCGCGGCGCGTGACGGCGGGTACGCCCTTGAGATCGGCGCCCGCCGCGAAGATGAACGGCTTGCCGGTGACCGCGATCGCGGCCGGGTTCGCCGCGAACGCCTCGTCGAGGGCCTTGTCGAAGGCGAGCAGGCCGGCGGGCCCGAACGAGTTCGGCTTGGTGTGGTCGAAGCCGTTGTCGTGGGTGATCAGCGCGACGGACCCTTCGATACCGGGCACGGAGATCAGCGTGGTGTACGCGTTGGTGACGACCTCGTCGACGAAAGCGCTTTCGATATCTGACATTTACTCGGCTCCGGATTCGTAGTCGGCGTGGTTCGGGTTCTCCCAGATCACGGTGCCGCCCATGCCCAGACCGATGCACATGGTGGTCAGGCCGTAGCGCACCTCGGGATGCTGGGCGAACTGATGCGACAGCTGGGTCATCAAGCGAACGCCCGACGATGCGAGCGGATGGCCGCACGCGATCGCTCCGCCCCACTGGTTGACCCGCGGGTCGTCATCGTCGATTCCGAAGTGCTCGAGGAATGCGAGCACCTGCACGGCGAACGCCTCGTTGATTTCGAACAGACCGATGTCGTCGATGCTCAGGCCCGTACGGGCGAGCAGCTTCTCGGTCGCCGGTACGGGGCCGATGCCCATGACCGCCGGGTCGACGCCCTGGAAGGCGAAGCCGACCATCCGCATGCCGACGGGCAGGCCGAGCTCACGTGCGGTGTCCTCACCGGCGAGAATCGCGGCCGTGGCGCCGTCGTTGAGACCCGCTGCGTTGCCCGCGGTGATACGGCCGGCGGGACGGAACGGGGTCTTGAGCTTCGCGAGATCTTCGATCGTCGTGCCCGGGCGGGGCGGCTCGTCCTCGGTGGCGAGACCCCAACCGGTGGCGGTCCGGGTGGCGACGGGTACGAGTGTCTCGGCGATGTACCCCGCCTTCTTCGCGGCGTCGAACTTGTTCTGGCTGTTGACGGCGTAGGCGTCGGTGCGGGCCTTGGTGATGCTCGGGAACCGGTCGTGGAGGTTCTCGGCGGTGTTGCCCATCACGAGCGCGCTCGGATCGACCAGCTTGTCGGCGAGGAAACGCGGATTGGGGTCGGCGCCCTCACCCATCGGGTGGCGGCCCATGTGCTCGACACCACCGGCGATCACGACGTCGTACTGACCGAACCCGATGCCGGACGCGGTGGTGGTCACGGCGGTCATCGCGCCGGCGCACATCCGGTCGATCGCGAATCCGGGCACCGTCTCGGGCAACCCGGCGAGGATCGCGGAAGTGCGGCCGATGGTCAGGCCCTGATCGCCCGTCTGGGTGGTGGCGGCGACGGCGACTTCGTCGATGCGGGCGGGATCGAGCTGGGGGTGGCGACGCAACAGCTCACGAATGACCTTGACGACGAGATCGTCGGCGCGGGTTTCGGCGTAGATGCCCTTCGGGCCGGCCTTGCCGAACGGAGTTCGGACGCCGTCGACGAACACGACGTTGCGTTGGGTCGAGGTGGTTGGAGCCACGCGATTTCCTCCCGGTGGAGCGGTGTCCTCGCCGAGATTGTCGCGACGAGGCGATGGAGACCGATCACGCCGGTGACCGGTCCCGGAACCATCCTACCCCGTTATTACCGATGGGTAACTTAATGGGCGCCTTTTGGTGATCCACACTGCGTAGCGACAAGAACCGACGGTGCAGGATGTGGCGGGAGGAGACGGTGACGGCCGCGCGCTCTCCGCTCTCCGCTGTTACCGGTCAGCTGCCTGTTACCGGTCAGCTGCCCGCGGCGAGCGCTTTCGCGATCCGCGGCGCGGTGAGTTCGCGCTGCCACGGGCGGGCGGCACCCGCGGCGAAGCGGCGGTCGATGTATGCGACAGCGTCACCACTGGTATCGCCGTCGCCCCCGAAATCCCAGTCCCAGCACAACCGGCGTACCAGTTCGGGGCTCACCAGATTCTCGACGGGCACCGACACCTCTTCGCTCAATGCCGCCAGCTCCGCGCGCGCCGCCGTCAAACGCTCCGCGGCTTCGGGATGGTGCCGTGCCCAGCGCCCGGCCGGCGGGGGACCGGTGAAGGGTTGCGTCAAGGGTGGAAGTTGGTCCTTCGGGAGCGCCCGGGCGCGTTCGAT
>NZ_JAUZMZ010000044.1:0-32923 GCF_036327435.1 Rhodococcus chondri
GCCGCGCCCCCGGCGCTGGTGCCGGGGCCGTGCGTGCGGGCGTGGCGGCCGACGAGATCCCCGAGGGGATCGGCGACCGGTTCGACGAACGCGGTGGGCACCCCGATCGGCAACGGCACTCCGAGCGCGTCGCGCAGCCGGGCAGCGTCCTCGACGGCCACCCACCAGTGCGCACCGGCGAACGACACCTGCAGCACCCGGCGCTGGTCGGCGAGCTCGGCCAGCCACTCCGCGGGCTCGCCGGTGGTGCGGTCGCGCAGCTCGGATTCGGTGAGCGGCCCCAGGAGCCGGAGCAGGTCGGCGACGCCTTCCGCGTCGCGGGCGCGTCGGTCGGGAAGCAGCCGTTGCAGCTCGAGTTCGGCCTGCGCGATCACGGCGGCGTCGAGCAGCTCGCGCAGTTCGACCCGGCCCAGCAACTCGGCGAGCAGCGACGAATCCAGCGACAGCGCCGCCGCGCGGCGCTCGGCGAGGGGGCTGTCGCCTTCGTAGAGGAACGCGCCGACATAATCGAAGAGCAGCGACGAAGCGAACGGCGAGGCGGTGGCCGTCTCGACCTCGACGATCCGGATCTGCCGTCTCGCGATCCGGCCGAACAACTCGCGCAGCGCGGGCAGGTCGTACACGTCCTGCAGGCACTCCCGCACCGTCTCGAGCAGGATCGGGAAGCTCGGGTACCGCCGTGCCACATCGAGCAACTGCGCCGAGCGTTGCCGCTGCTGCCACAGCGGTGCCCGCTTCCCGGGGTTGCGGCGCGGCAACAGCAACGCGCGGGCCGCGCACTCGCGGAATCGCGAGGCGAACAGCGCCGAGCCGCCCACCTGCTCGGTCACGAGATCCTCGATCTCGTCGGTGTCGAACGCGAAGATCTCCGCTCCGGGCGGATCGTCCTCGGTGTCGGGAAGACGGACGATGATCCCGTCGTCGGACGGCGTGGGGTGCGAATCGACACCGAAACGCTCGAGCAGCCGCGCGCCGACCGCGAGGGCCCACGGCGCGTGGACTCGCAACCCGAACGGGGAGTGCAACACCAGCCGCCAGTCGCCGAGCTCGTCGCGGAACCGTTCGACGACGAGGGTCCGGTCGGTGGGCAGCTGCCCGGTCGCCGCACGCTGCTCGGCGAGCAGCCGGATCAGGTTCGTGGTGGCGTTGTCGTCGAGACCGCCCGCCCGGCATCGGGCATCCGCGTCCTCGGGCGACGCATGGCCGAGTTCGCGGAGGAAGGCGCCCAGCGCGGCACCGAGCTCTGCGGGCCTGCCCTGACTGTCGCCGTGCCAGAACGGTAACCGGCCGGGCCGGCCGTAAGCGGGGGTCACGAGCACCCGGTCGAAGGTGATCTCCTCGATCCGCCAGCTGGTCGCGCCGAGCGCGAACACGTCGCCGACGCGCGACTCGTACACCATCTCCTCGTCGAGTTCGCCTACGCGGGTGTTCTTTTCGCCGACCATGTACACGGCGAACAGTCCCCGGTCGGGGATCGTGCCGCCCGATGTCACGGCCAGACGTTGGGCCCCGGGCCGGCCGGTGAGGACGCCCTCGGTGCGATCCCACACCACGCGTGGGCGCAACTCCGCGAACTCGTCGGACGGGTATCGGCCCGCGAGCAGGTCCAGGACCGATTCGTATACCGCTCGCGACAACGACGAGAACGAACCGCACCGGCGGACCGTGTCGAACCAGTCGTCCACACCGACAGGTTCGAGCGCGGTCGCAGCCACGGTCTGCTGCGCCAGCACATCGAGCGGGTTCGCGGGAATCCGCAGCGCCTCGATCTGTCCGGCGACCATCCGCTCCACCGTCACCGCGCAGTGGATCAGGTCGGTGCGGTGTTTGGGGAACAGCACGCCGCGTGAGGTCTCACCGACCTGGTGCCCGGCCCGGCCCACCCGCTGCAACCCACCCGCGACGGACGGCGGTGCCTCCACCTGGATCACCAGGTCGACGGCACCCATGTCGATGCCGAGCTCGAGGCTCGACGTCGCGACGACGCACCGTAGCCGGCCCGACTTGAGGTCGTCCTCGATGAGCGCGCGCTGATCTTTGCTCACCGAACCGTGGTGTGCCCGGGCGAGCAGGGGTTCGGCGCCGAAATTCACCTCCGACGAAGGTCCGAGCTGCGCCGGTGGTGCCCCGTCCCGATCGACGGCCGCGCCGATGCGTTCGGCATGGATTTCGTTGAGCCGGGCGGTCAGCCGCTCGGCGAGCCGGCGGGAATTGGCGAACACGATCGTCGACCGGTGCTCGGTGACGAGATCGACGATCTGCTCCTCGACGTGCGGCCAGATCGAGCCCGCCTGTGGTGGAGCCGCGAAGGTGTCGTCGGTGGGGTCGTCCCCGGCGACCCCGAGCTCGGTCATGTCCTCGACCGGCACCCGCACCGCCAGATCCCATGTCTTCACCGACTGGGGCGCGACGATGCGGATGGGTGCTTCGCCGGCCAGGAATCGGCCGACCTCCTCGTGCGGACGCACGGTCGCGGACAGCCCGATCCGCTGAGCGGGCCGGGGCAGCAGCAGATCGAGCCGTTCGAGCGAGAGCGTGAGGTGAGCCCCCCGTTTGGTGCCGGCGACGGCATGCACTTCGTCGACGATCACGGTGTCCACACCGGCGAGGGTCTCGCGGGCCGACGACGTGAGCATCAGGAACAGGGATTCGGGGGTGGTGATGAGAATGTCGGGCGGGGTGCGCACAAGCCTGCGGCGGTCGGGTTGCGACGTGTCGCCGGAACGCACCCCCACGGTGATCTCGGGTGGGGCCTGGCCGAGCCGCTTCGCGGTCTGCGTGATCCCGACGAGCGGCGACCGCAGGTTGCGTTCGACGTCGACGCCCAGCGCCTTGAGCGGCGAGATGTAGAGAACACGGGTGCGGTGCTCGGGCGAGGAATGCGCCTTCGCAGGGGACGCGGCCAGCCGATCGAGCGACCACAGGAATGCCGACAGTGTCTTCCCGGATCCGGTGGGCGCCACGACGAGGGTGTGCGAACCCGACGAGATCGACTCCCATGCCCCGAGTTGCGCGGGAGTCGGCGCCTCGAAGGCGCCCGCGAACCACTCCCGGGTCGGGGCGGAGAAACGATCGAGCACGTCGGTCACCCGTCCATGGTGCACCCGGTGTCCGACACGGTGTCCTACGTGCCGAGAATGCGGTCGACGATCGCCCGCGCAGTCGGCACGGCGCGGGCGTCGTCCAGGCGCAGCGCGGTGTTGGCAGCCGACAGGACGGCGTCGATCTCGAATGCCACCTCGTCCGGGTCGAGTCCCGGGGCGGCCGCGCCCGCCTGTTGCGCATGCAGAAACTCGCGGGCCAGCAGCTCGAGCCAGTCCCGGCGGTCGCGGGTGAGTGCGTCGCGCACCGGACCGGGCCGGCTGTCGAACTCGGGGATGGTGGCGGCCCGGAAGCAGCCGCCCGGAAACGCAGGCTCGGTCGCGTAATCCAGCCATCGGTCGATCAGTACGCGAAGACGCGACATCCCCGCCGGTTCGCGCAGCGCAGGTCGGACGACGCGCTCGATGAACACCTCCCGGGCCGCGTCCACCGCGGCGACCTGCAGATTCTCCTTGGTGCCGAACAGCGTCGCGACGCCGCTCTTGCTGAGGCCGAGGTCCGTTGCGAGCCGTCCGATGCTCAAGCCGGTCAGGCCTTCGACCGAGGCCACGTCCACTGCGTGCCGGGCGATGGTCGCGCGTGTGCGCGCACCCTTGATCAGCCGAAGGTCCGTCGTCGGTGCCGATTCCGTCACGGAGGGATCCTCTCACGTCTTGTCAAAGTGGACGAACGGTCGTACTTTTATATGTACGACCGATCGTACGCTTTCGAATTCCCGAGGAGGAAATGCCATGACATACCCGACTCCGATGATGGCGACGTCGCGCTGGACCGAGGCGACCGACCCGATGTGCCTGCCACCGCACGCACAGACAGCGCTACTGGTCGACGCCACCTGGACCCGATACGCCGTCATGGGCGACTCGATCGCCGAGGGGACCGGCGATGCCAGCCCCGGCTACACGACGTCTCCGTGGGCGGATCGCGTCGCCGCGGCCCTGCGTACCGTGCACCCCGATCTGGACTACCTCAACACCGGTCGCATGGGAGCGACCAGCGGCCGGGTGGTCGAGACCCAGTTGTCCACCGTGCTGGAGTTCGGTCCCGATCTGATCCACATCACCTGCGGGTCCAACGACCTGTGGTCGCCGGAAGCCGACCTGCGCCGCACGGCCGACAATCTCGAGTTGCTGTTCTCGGCGGCCTACGACAGCGGCGCTACCGTCACCACACTGACGCTGGCCGATGCGTTCGTCGGCGAGGACATGCTCCGGATGCGCGACGGCGTCATCGCGGTCAACGAACTGGTCCGGAACCTCGCCGCGAAGTACGGCGCCGTGCTGCTGGACTTGTGGAACCACCCGCTGCGGCTGCGCCCGGAGTTGCTCAGCGCCGATCGGATCCATTTCACCATGAATGGGCACGCGGTCCTGGCATCGGAAATGGTTCGCGCGCTGCATGATCGGCTGATCCGGAGCGCGGATGCGAAGTCGTGAAGCTACTCGATGGCGAACATGGCGAGCTGCGGGCAGTGCGTATCGGCCCATTTGTTCCGGCCGGTGTTCATCAGGCCGGTGACCAGCTCCCGCGCGGCGGGGCGCCAGGGAAGCGCGTCGAACTGTTCCCGGCTGTCCGGGGTCTCGGTCCAGCCGATCGACATGAGCCCGTCGCGCGGGCGGAAGCGCAGCGCCGGTAACCCGGCCGCGACCTGCTCGATGCTCGCCCCGCAGGCCTGTTCGAGGGCCTGGACGGAGACGGTGACATAGCCGCCCACGCGACGGTTGCCCGAGCGGGGAGTCTCGATGAACAGGCACGCGACCTCGAGATCGCCCGCGTGCACGCTGACCATGCGGTGCCCGTGTTCCGTCGCGTCGGCGGAGGGCAGGCACGACACCGACCAGTACTCGCGTTCGCGCATCCTCGCGCTCGGCACCGTCGACTGCACATAGTCGCGCAACCACGCTGTGACGAACTCGAACTCGGGATACTGCTCGAGTTCCCGATAGCGGGTATCGCGCAACGGCAGGTCGACGGCAGCAGCGGCTGTGCGGGTGTTCACGCGACGATTATGGCGGGCGGCGACGCGAATCGGTACGGAGGTTCCCCTGGGTGGGTGGATCGACCCTTCCGCCGAGGTGTCCGTCACAGCACCACCCCCGGGTTGAGTATCGAATTGGGATCCAGCGCGTCCTTGATCCGGCGGGTCAGGGCCATGACGTCCGGCCCGACCTGATCGGGCAGCCACGCCTTCTTCAACCGGCCGACTCCGTGCTCACCGGTGATCGTGCCACCCAGTTCGATAGCCAGATCCATGATCTGCCCGAACGCCACCTGCGCCCGAGCGGTCATGTCCTCGTCGGCAGGATCGAACACGATCAGCGGATGGGTGTTCCCGTCTCCGGCGTGCGCGATCACCGCGACCGTGACGTTCTGCCGGTCGGCGATCTCGGCGATTCTCGACACCAGTGCCGGGAGAGCGGGCAGCGGCACCCCGACATCTTCGAGCAGCAGACTGCCGGTTCGTTCGACCGCCGGAATCGCCATGCGCCGCGCCGCCGCGAACGCTTCTCCCTCCTCGGGATCGTCCGTCGCGAACACTTCGTCGGCGCCGGCATCGCGGCAGGCCTGCACCATGGTCGCGATCTCCCCGGCCGCCGCCGCGCCCGGCGCGTCCGACCGGGCGATGAGCATGGCTTCGGTGGTGCGATCGAGACCCATCCGCAGCATGTCCTCCACCGCACAGATCGAGGCCCGATCCATGAATTCGAGCATCGCCGGGCGCAGCGATCCGGTGATCGCGACCACCGCGTCCGCAGCGGCCTGCACCGAACCGAATGTGGCGACCATCGTCGACGCCGGGGGCTGCGGGGGTAGCAGACGCAGCGTCACTTCGGTGATCACGCCGAGTGTGCCCTCGCTTCCGACGAACAGTTTCGTCAGCGACAGACCGGCGACGTCCTTGAGTCGCGGACCGCCGAGCCGAACCGCCGTGCCGTCTGCCAGCACCACTTCCAGTCCGAGTACGTAATCGGTGGTCACGCCGTACTTCACGCAGCACAGGCCACCCGCATTGGTGGCGGCGTTTCCGCCGATCGTGCAGATCTCGAACGACGACGGATCCGGCGGGTACCACAGGCCGTGCTCGGCGGCGGCCTTCTTGACCTCGACGTTGAGCAGGCCGGGCTGCGCGACGGCGGTGCGCGTCGTCGTGTCGATCGTGATCGCCCGCATCTTTTCGGTACTCAACACGATTCCACCCTCGACACCGCCCGAGCCACCCGACAGGCTCGTGCCGGCCCCGCGCGGCACGACGGGTACGCCGTACGCGTTCGCCCAGCGCAGCGTGGCCTGTACGTCGGCGGTCGAGGCGGCGCGCACCACCGCGCGCGGTACGGCGGCGTCGGGATCCTGGGCGCGGTCCTGGCGGTAGCCGGCGAGGATGTCCGGGTCCGTGACGACCGCGCCGGCGGGGAGGTCGCCGGCCAGTGCGCTCAGGTCGGCGCCGAGGTGCGTCGTCATCGGAGACATGCACCATGGTCTACCACAAGATGTGGCCTGTGCCACATCGGTGATCATCGGTGTCGTGGGGCGGCGAGAGACCGCCGGGATCGGCTCCCGCGTGAGGATTGGGCCCGATCGGATACGGGTACTTCTGCGGATACGAAAACCGGCAAGAGAGGGGACGGTCATGCCGAATTCGTCGATCAAGAACGAGAAGATGTACGAGGAACTGCGGGAGGACGGAGCGTCCAAGGAAAAGGCCGCCCGGATCTCCAATGCCGCCGCCAACCGCGGAAAGTCCGACGTGGGCCGCAAGGGCGGCAAGTCCGGGTCGTACGAGGACTGGACCGTCGGAGACCTGAAGAAGCGCGCGAAAGAGCTCGGCATGCACGGGTACTCGGACATGCGTAAGGGCGAGCTCGTCGACGCACTGCGCAACCACTGACGGCGGAACGAGATGGGGGCGAGCGTCGACGGGGACCGGTTGTTCCTCGAATTCCCGACGGTCCACGCCGACGCGGAGCTCACCGTCTCGTTCCATCGCACGGTCCGGGTGCCCGACGACGGCAGGAGTTACCCGCTGCCGCCGAGTCTCGGCCGGTTCCCGTTGCGGGTCGTCGAGGGCGGTCTCGTCCTTCCGGTGTGGCAGTCCGAAGCGTGCTGGATCAAGTTCGATTCCCGGTACCCCTTCCTGGTGAAGGTCGGCTCCGGCCGAATCGATGCCGTGACCGGCAGGCCGTGGAACGCGACGCCGGATTTCGAGGCCGAGGACTACTTCGAGGTTCCGGCGCAGCCGTGGATCGACGGGTTCTGCGTCGCGCAGGGCACCGTGCGACAGTTCGTCGCCGCTCCGCTCGGCCGTGGCGACACGGTCGAGGAACAACTCGCCTCCGGCACCCCGCTCGGCGGCGTGCAGATCGTCGCGTATCCCATCCGACCGGAGATCTGGGACGAACGCAAGAGGCTCGAGGTGCGGCAGCCGATACAGGCCTTCACTGCGGTATCCGCGCCGATGGGGTTCGGTGCCGGCGGCGCGATCGACCAGGGCATCGCTACGCCCGTCGAGCCGTCCGGCGCGTGGGATCTCGACCATCGGTCGACGGTGCACGTACGACTCGCGAACAGCGCCGAATGGGAGACGTTGACCGGAAGTCCGCCTCCCACCGAACCGACCAGCGCCGCCGAATACACGAAGCGGGGCTTCCCGTGGTTCGAACTCTACGACGAGGGCACTGCCCGGCAGGGTTCGCCGGAACTCGCCGAGGTGGAAACCGTGACGCAGAGGGCCGAGCGGCGCGGTGACGAGCCACCGGCCGGCAACGAAAGCATCGAGGTACCGGAACCCATCCGGATCCGTCGCCGTCGCGAACGACCGGACCCGATCTGATGGAACTTCGAAATCTGTTTCGGCAGAAGAACTTCGCGCCAGCGGGACGAATCACTCAACGGGTCGAGCCGGATTCTCTCGTGGCCGATCTCGAACGACGTGGTCGTGCCGCTGTCGCGTTCGCGTGCGCCGGCCGGGTGGAGGTGCTCCCGGCGCGGGTCGTGCGGAACGGCGACGACCTTGCCGTCGGACTCCGCGCACGGTTCGTTCCCGCCGACGCGGTGTTCGATCGGATCACGCTGATTCTCGACGACGGCACCTTCTGGTTCGAACTGCGGGCGGTGAATCAACGCGGCCGTCTCGACCCGATCACCACGCCGCCACCGGGTATGTCCGAACAACTCCGATGGTTCGCTTTCCACCCCACTCGGGCGAGCGCATGGGACTACAGCACGCTTCACGAGGAGCACGACGAGTGATCCCGGCAGATCCCGTCAAGCGGATGTTTCTCGAACGCACCATGGTGGCGCGGGTGGCCACCCTGTCGCCGCGGGGCCGGCCCGCGATGACCCCGCTGTGGTTCGTCGTGCATCGGGGCCGGCTCTATCTCGGTACCGGACGGGGCACGGTGATCGCGCGGAATGCGGCAGTGAACCCGGAGGTCACCGTGCTCTTCGACGTCGGCCGTCCGGACTGCATGCTGCGCGTGCGGGGCCGTGCGCGCGTGCACGACGGGGCGCCGTCGGCCGCCGTCCTGCTTCGCATGGCGTGCAAGTACTACGTGGCGGGTTGGCGCTCCGAACTCCGGAACGCCCGCAAATGGGGACTGCGCACGCGGTACTACTCGCAGGCCGAGGGTGTCACGATCGAGATAGATCCTGCGCGAGCCGAACTGGTCCCGGTCCCGTAGGTCACCCGAATTCGACCCCCTGGGCGAGGGGGAGTTCGTCGGAATAGTTGACGGTGTTGGTGGCACGTCGCATGTAGGTCTTCCACGAGTCCGAACCCGACTCGCGACCGCCGCCCGTTTCCTTCTCTCCGCCGAACGCGCCTCCGATCTCCGCGCCGGACGTACCGATGTTCACGTTGGCGATCCCGCAATCCGATTGCGCGAGAAAGCGTTCCGCTTCGCGCTGGTCGAGGGTGAAGATCGACGACGACAACCCCTGCGGCACACCGTTGTGCAGCGCCACCGCGTCGTCGAAGTCGTCGTAGGTCAGCACGTAGAGGATGGGGGCGAACGTCTCCTCGCGCACCACATCGGTCTGGTCCGGCATACGGACCAGGGCGGGGGAGACGTACACCCCACCGTCGGGACCGTCGACCCGCTCACCGCCGGTGACCAGAATGCCGCCGTCGTCGTCCGCACGATCGAGCGCCGCGCGCATCGCCTCGTACGAGTGGTCCGAGATCAGAGGACCTACCAGCACACCCTCGTCGAACGGATTGCCGATCCGCAGACCCGAGAAGGCGGTCGCGATGCGCCCGGTCAGATCGTCGGCGAGCGAACTGTGCACGATGAGCCGACGCAGCGTCGTGCAGCGTTGTCCTGCGGTCCCGGCCGCGGCGAACACCACTGCGCGCACCGTCAGATCGAGGTCCGCGGACGGTGTGACGATCGCGCCGTTGTTGCCTCCGAGTTCGAGCAGGCAGCGTCCGAACCTCGCCGCGACACGTGGCCCCACGATCCGGCCCATCCGGATCGAACCGGTCGCGCTGAGCAGCGCGATGCGAGGGTCGTCGACGAGAGCCTCCCCGACGGCCGCGTCGCCGAGCAGTACGTGATGCAGGCCTTCGGGGGCTCCCACCTCCGCTGCGGCACGTCGGAGCAGCGCGTCGCAGGCCAGCGCCGTCAGCGGGGTGACCTCCGACGGCTTCCATACCACCGGATCGCCGCACACCAGCGCGATCGCGGTGTTCCACGACCACACGGCAACGGGAAAGTTGAATGCGGAGATCACGCCGACGACACCGAGCGGGTGCCAGGTCTCCATGAGTCGGTGCCCGGGACGTTCGGACGGCATCGTGCGGCCGTACAGCTGTCGAGACAACCCCAGCGCGAAGTCGCAGACGTCGATCATTTCCTGAACCTCGCCGAGGGCCTCGGACGGGATTTTTCCGACCTCGAGCGTCACCAGTTCTGCGAGGTCGGACTTGTGCTCGGTGAGCAGTTCGCCCAGCCGCCGTACGAGTGCGCCGCGTACCGGTGCCGGTGTCGCACGCCAGCCCGCGAAGGTCTCGGCGGCGTTCGTGATCGCCGCGTCCAGTTCGGTAGCCGAGGTCGGGTGCAGACGGACGAGTTCGGTCCCGTCGATCGGAGTCGTGACGACCAGCGACCCGTCGGCCGCGAGGTTGTCGACACCGCAGCGGGCCAAGGCGTCGGCGGCACGTGCGGCATATTGTGCGGTCGTATTCATCGGTGGTGGTCCTTCCGGCTCGGCTAGCCTGCGCTGGTGGTGGATTCCTCGAAAGACTCGCTCGACGACATCGATCGGTTGCTACTGCGCGAACTCGTGGCCGATGGCAGGGCAACACTGTCGGCCTTGGCGGAGAAAGCCGGGTTGTCGATCTCGGCCGTGCAGTCGCGGGTGCGCCGACTCGAGTCGCGGGGGGTGATCCGTGGGTACACGGCGCAGGTGGATCCCGAGGCGCTCGGCCGGATGCTCTCGGCGTTCGTGGCGATCACTCCTCTCGATCCCTCTCAACCCGATGATGCCCCGGCGCGGCTGCGGCACATCGATGCCATCGAATCCTGTCACTCGGTGGCCGGCGACGAGAGCTACATCCTGCTGGTGCGTGTCGCGTCACCGCGCGAGCTCGAACGGCTCCTGCAGGAAATCCGTGCGACAGCGAATGTTGCGACGCGCAGCACCGTCATTCTTCAGACATTTTACGAACAGTAACGCTCCGACAGGAATGATTACGGTTCAATAGCCGTACGACCACAAATGTTTTGGGTACCCTCGGAGGTATGAGCACTACGGTCCGCGACGAGAGCTTCGGCCCGGGTAGGGCCCCGAACCGCTCCGGTGATGTGACGCCGGCGCAGGTCCACCGAATTCTCGGTGCCCATCTGCTGGCCGACGGGTTCGATCTGGTGCTCGACCTCGAGCGGTCTCGCGGCGTGCGCCTCGTCGACCGACGCGACGGCGCGGTCTATCTCGACATGTTCGGGTTCTTCGGGTCGTCCGCGCTCGGAATGAATCACCCCGCACTGGCGGACGATCCGGACGCGGCCGCCGAACTCGCCGCGGTCGCCGCGAACAAGCCCAGCAACTCCGACATCTACAGCGTGCCCATGGCTCGTTTCGTGGACACGTTCGACCGCGTGCTCGGCGATCCCGCATTGCCGCACCTGTTCTTCGTCGACGGAGGCGCGCTCGCTGTCGAGAACGCCCTCAAGACAGCGTTCGACTGGAAGAGCCGGCTCAACGAGTCCCGCGGTCTCGATCCGGCTCTGGGCACACGCGTGCTGCATCTGACCGAGGCGTTCCACGGTCGCACCGGCTACACCATGTCGCTGACCAACACCGACCCGGTCAAGACCGACCGTTTCCCGAAATTCGCCTGGCCGCGCATCGACGCCCCCTATCTTGCCGACGGCCGCGACATCGACGCTGCCGAAGCGCACGCACTCGACCAGGCGCGCCGCGCATTCGACGAGTACCCCCACGACATCGCGTGCTTCATCGCCGAACCCATTCAGGGCGAAGGCGGCGACCACCACTTCCGTCCCGAGTTCTTTCGTGCGATGGCCGAGCTGTGCCGCGAGAACGACGCATTGCTCGTCTTCGACGAGGTACAGACCGGCTGCGGTACCACCGGCACCAACTGGGCGTTCCAGCAACTCGAAGTGATGCCCGACATCGTCGCGTTCGGCAAGAAGACGCAGGTCTGCGGCATCATGGCCGGTGGCCGCATCGACGAGATCGAAGACAACGTGTTCGCTGTCGCATCGCGACTGAACTCGACGTGGGGAGGCAACCTCACCGACATGGTGCGTGCGCGCCGCATTCTCGAGGTCGTCGAGCGCGAGGGTCTCGTCGCCCGCGCCCGCAACACCGGATCGCACCTGCTGGACACGCTGCAGCAACTGGCCGGACGGCACCCCGAAGTCACCGAACCCCGCGGTCGTGGTCTGCTGAGCGCGATCACGTTGCCGTCGACCGAACTACGCGACGAAGCGCTGCGCCGCCTGTACCACGACGAACACGTGATCATGATCGGCTCCGGAACCCGAAGCGTCCGCTTCCGGCCGCCGTTGACGGTCACCACCGACGAGCTCGACGAGGCGGTCGCCGCCCTCGACCGCGTCCTCTCCGCCTCGACGGGCCACCGCACCGACTCTTGACCCGAGGATCATCCGCACTCACGCTGGTGTCGTGAGCATCAAGGTCGACCTCGACGCACTCGCCGCCACGCTCGGCGACTACGGATACGCATATCTCCTGACCACCGGTGCCGACTCCCGGCCCCATGCGGTCGCGGTGACGCCGGTCCTCACCGACGGGACGTTCCGCATCGACCGACCGGGCCGCCGGACCAGTGTCAACGCCGAAGCGCACTCCACTGTGTCGCTCGTGTACCCGCCGGCAATGCCCGGGGGATATTCGCTGATCGTCGACGGTGACGCTGCGGTAGACGGTGACGCTGCGGTAGAGGCACCGGCACTGCACATCCGCCCGACGTCGGCGGTGTTGCATCGGCCCGCGACAGACGAGCATCCCGCGACGAATCCGGGATGCGAAGCGGACTGCCGGCCGCTGCCGAACGGGTAGCAGCGTAACTTGTTCGCCATGACCGATGCAGCGGCCGACGACACCGTTACCGAGACCACTTTCGCGATTCCCTCGCTGGTCAACCTCCGGGACATCGGCGGACATCCCAGCACCTTCGGTGGTGTCGTCCGCACCGGCGTGGTGTTCCGGTCCACCGATCTGAGCCGGCTCACCGACACCGATCGTGAGACCCTTGCCGCCCTCGACATCTCGGTGGTGTTCGATCTTCGCACCGCGGCCGAGCAGGAACTGCGACCCGATCGCGTGCCCGACGGTGCACGGTACGTCGGATTGGACGTTCTCGCCGACCGGCAATCGGGCTCGATCGCGGCCTCCCTCGTCGACATCGTGGCGGATCCGGTCGTTGCCGCCCGCGAGTTCGGTGAGGGTCGCGCCGAGCAATATCTGCTCGAGAGCTACCGCGACTTCGTGACGATGCCCAGTGCGGCCACGTCCTATCGCCGTCTCTACACGGGGATTGCGCACGGTGACGTGCCTGCACTGATCCACTGCAGCGCCGGCAAGGACCGCACCGGGTGGGCGTCGGCCGCTTTGCTGATGTTTGCCGGTGCACCCGAGGATGCGATCTTCGTCGACTACCTGAAGACGAACGAGTTGCTGCTCCCGAAATTCGAGGAGTTGTTCACCCGCTTCGAGGAACTGGGCGGCGACCGCGGCCTGCTCACGCCGATGCTCGGTGTGCAGCGCAAATATCTCGAGGCTTCGATCGAGGAGGCGCTCACCCGCTACGGGACGATCGACGAATACTTCGCGGAGGGCCTCGGACTCGACGACGACACGCTGCAGGCGCTACGCAATCGTCTCGTGGCCACCGAGGATTCGGTCGCCTGAATCCTCACCGCCAGAACGGCACTACACCTTGCGCGTACCACGGCCGCGGCGGCGCCACACCTCGAAAATCGCGAGGCCGATGACGACGCCGATGATGTCCGCACACCAGTCCCACACCGAGCCGGATCTGCGCACCGCCACGGTCTCCTGCAGGATCTCGGTGAGTATCCCGTAGAGCGCGAGCCAGCCGAGCGTCCACGCCGGATGTATTCGCGCATAGCGTGAGCAGAACGCGAGGACCGCGAACATCAATGCGTGCGTGACCTTGTCGGCGTGGGGAAGATCGGACGGCACGGTACCGCCGGGAGACAACAGCATCACGGTGATCACGGCCGTCGCCGTGACGAGAGGCAGCACACGGCGACGAGGCCGAGCGAAGGCACCCACAGATCAGCTGTTCTTCTTCTTCTTGATCTTCTTCACGTCGTCCTCGTCGTCATCGCGACCGGCGTAGAGGACGATGCTCACGGCGGGGATCAGAAGAAACCACAGCCAGCTGTCGAATGCGAAGAACAACAGCAGCGCGACGAACGGGGTCAGCCCGACCACGATCTCGCGCCACCGGTCGGAGAACATCGATTCGGACCGAGACTTCTGCCCGGTGTCCGGAACGTCGGAGTTCGGCGCGGGCAGGTCGGCGAACAGGACTTCGAGGTCGCCGCGAGTCAGCGCCGCGGCAGCTCTGGTGCTGCGCTCGTCGAACTCGGCCACGGTCAGGCGGCCCACGCTGAAATGCTTACCGAGCAGATCGAGTGCCTGCGCCCGCTCGGAGTCGCCGATGCGGATTTCGGGGGAGTCGGCCATGGCGAGAAGACTAGTCACCCGGCGCCGGTGTCGTCGGTGAGGAGCCGGTAGCCGCGCCGCCCCACCATGTAGAGCACGCTGAGAGCGATGAGTATCGCGATCGGATGACGGAGCACGAGGATCAGCAAGAACGCGAGGAACACGAAGGGCAGCAGGGTCACGAGGCCGATCAGGATGTTCTCCCGTGAAGCCGGGGGAGCCAGCCACGCCGGAGCGGAGGGCAGGTCGTCGAACAGGGGCGCGAGATCACCGCGGGTGCGCGCCTCCATTGCGAGGGCGATGCGGTCGTCGAACTCGACCAGTGTGAGCCGGCCGGCCGAGAAGTGGTCGCCGAGCATGGCCACCGCTTCTTCGCGTTCGGCGGTTCCGATGCGCATCTCGAGTGGATCGGCCATGGTTCCAGAGTAGAGGCGAACCTCTCGGAAAGGCACGGGCAGCACAAGCATGCGGAGACGAGAGAAGGCCCCGTCCTGTCGCGGCGACAGCACGGGGCCTTCCTGCAAGGGTCCTACTTGAGTTCTGCGAGCACCGTGCCCTGTGTGATGGCGGCGCCCGGCTCGACCGAGAGACCGGTGACGACACCGGCCTTGTGGGCGTTGACCGGGTTCTCCATCTTCATGGCCTCGAGCACTGCGATGAGATCGCCCTCGGCCACTTCCTGGCCTTCGGTGACCGCGACCTTGACGACCGTGCCCTGCATCGGCGCGGTCACTGCGTCGCCCGACGCCTTACCGCCGTGCGCGCCGCCACGCTTGCGCGCCTTCGGCTTCTTGCGGAGAGCGCCGGTAGCGCCGCCGTTGCCGCCCAGCGAGAACTGGCCGGGCAGCGACACCTCGACACGCCGGCCTCCGACCTCGACGACGACGTTCTGCCGGGGCAGGGCCTCGTCCTCGTCGTCGATCGCGCCGGCGCCGGCGTAGGGCTCGATGGTGTTGTCCCAGTCGGTCTCGATCCACTTGGTGTAGACGTCGAACTTCTCGCCGTCACCGACGAACGCCGGGTGCTCGACGATGTGGCGGTGGAACGGGATGACCGTGGCCAGGCCGTCGACCTCGAACTCGGCGAGCGCGCGGGCGGCACGCTGCAGCGCCTGCTCCCGGTTCTCGCCCGTGACGATCAGCTTCGCGAGCATCGAGTCGAACTGGCCGCCGATGACGTCGCCCTGCACGACACCGGAGTCGACGCGCACGCCGGGACCCGACGGCTCGCGGTAGACGTTGATGGGGCCGGGGGCCGGCATGAAGCCGCGGCCGGCGTCCTCACCGTTGATGCGGAACTCGAAGGAGTGGCCACGCGGGGTGGGGTCTTCCGTGAACTCGAGTTCTTCACCGTTGGCGATGCGGAACTGCTGGCGGACGAGGTCGATGCCGGCGGTTTCCTCGGTGACGGGGTGCTCGACCTGCAGGCGCGTGTTGACCTCGAGGAAGGAGACGGTGTCGCCCTGCACCAGGTACTCGACCGTGCCGGCACCGTAGTAGCCGGCCTCCTTGCAGATCGCCTTCGCGGACGCGTGGATGCGTGCGCGCTGTTCGTCGGTCAGGAACGGAGCCGGAGCTTCCTCGACGAGCTTCTGGAAACGACGCTGCAGCGAGCAGTCGCGGGTGCCGGCGACGATGACGTTGCCGTGCTGATCGGCGAGAACCTGGGCCTCGACGTGGCGGGCCTTGTCGAGGTACTGCTCGACGAAGCACTCGCCGCGACCGAACGCCGCGACCGCTTCACGCGTCGCGGAATCGAACAACTCGGGGATTTCCTCGATGGTCTGCGCGACCTTCATGCCGCGACCGCCACCGCCGAACGCCGCCTTGATGGCGACGGGCACGCCGTACTGCTTCGCGAACTCGACGACCTCGTCGGCGTTCTTGACGGGGTCCTTGGTGCCGGCGGCCATCGGAGCGTTGGCACGCTCGGCGATGTGCCGGGCGGTGACCTTGTCGCCGAGGTCGCGGATGGACTGCGGGGAGGGGCCGATCCAGATCAGGCCCGCATCGATCACGGCCTGGGCGAAGTCGGCGTTCTCGGACAGGAAGCCGTAGCCGGGATGGATCGCGTCGGCGCCGGACTTGGCCGCGGCGTCGAGGATCTTGTCGAACACCAGGTAGGACTCGGCCGAGGTCTGGCCACCGAGGGCGAACGCCTCGTCTGCGAGCTTCACGAACTGTGCATCGGCGTCGGGCTCTGCGTAGACAGCGACGCTGCCGTACCCCGCGTCCTTGGCGGCGCGGATGACCCGCACAGCGATTTCGCCGCGGTTCGCGACGAGCACTTTCGTGATCTGCGCGCTGGCATGACTGGGCACGGAGCCTCCTGTTGATCGATCGTTAGGTTATTTCCGTCAACGGCAGTCTAAGCATCAATCCGATAGACGATGTAACCGGATGGCCTATACACCCTACGACTTGTATCCAAGCCCGCAATGCTACCGACCGGTAGTCGGGACGTCACCTATTCGGCGGCGGCAGCCCACGGTCCGGAATCGACCACGCGGTGCATCAACTCGCAGGTCCGCTCGAGGAACCGCGGCACATTCGCTGCCGCGACCGTGTTGTCCGGATACCGAACCGACACGTTGACACCCTGGGGTGTCCGGTTGAGCCAGACGTACACATCGTGGGTGTAGCTCCGGCTGCGCAGTGCCCGGGCATTCCACTCGGGCCACTGTGCCGCCATCGGCACAAACCGAACATCCATGTACGACACCACAAATCGTGGCCGGATCGGCACACCGAGCAGTTCTCCCACCCGGTCGAACGGGACGCGCGCACTCGACCGGGTGTCGTGCAGCTCTCGTGCCGCCCGAGTGGCGAGCGTTACGAAATCGGGGTCGCCGCTCAGGTCGATGTCTATCGGCCGGAGTCCGACGAACCACCCCAGCGCACCGGCCCACATCGGTCCGGTCCGGGTGTGAGACGGGGCGACCGTGCGAAATCGCTCGGCTCCGGCCAGGTCCGCGGCGGCCTGTCCCAGGCATGCCAGCGCTCCCGCGAAGAAGCCCGCGCCGGCGTCGCGGCACCGTTCGGCGAACAGCGTGGCCTCCGCGTCGTCGAACCAGCGCTCCGACAATCGCTGCTGCGGGGTCACCCGTGCCGGGCGGTGCCCGATCGGAAGGGGGAACGCCGGCGCATCTCCGCCGCACTCGGCGAGTGTGCGCCGCCAGATGCGCACGGCCTCGTGGTCGTCGTCGAGCTGGGTGGACCCGGCCCGTTCCGAGGCGCCGAAGTCGATATAGCTGCCCACCGGAAAGAGCTCCGCCGTCCGGCCGGTGCGCTCCTCCTCGTACAGTGCGGTGATCTCGCTCGACACGAGCACGATCGAATATCCGTCGATGATCGAGTGGTCGGCTCCGAAGAACACGGTGAACGACGATGCGGAATTGCTTGTCTCGTCGCCCGGGTCGGGTTCGAGGGTCGCGAACACATATGCCGGCCACAGGTGCGGTGTCGTGTAATCGTCGAAGAGGCCGTGAAGATGTTCACGAATCGTCGCGGGCTCGGCACGGCCGTGGGTGATGAACCGCACCGACACCTTGCCGGGAGGTGCCGTTCGGCGCACCACTCCGCCCACCGCTTCATCGACGGCCGCGAGCGTCGCATGACTGCGGAGGGGTTCGTGGCGATCGATCCACCGCTGCAGCGCCCGCCGGAACGTCTCGGTATCCATGGGGCCGGAGACTTCGAAGGCCGTGCCCAGCCACGATTCCCGGCCGCTACCGCCACGACCTCCGGCGCTGCGCCGCAGATGAGCCTCGTGGATGTACGAGGCCGGCCGCGGGTCTGCCCGCCAGGCCTCCTCGGCAGCGCACGGCAGCCATTCGGTGAGAGTCCCGGCCGAGATCTCGTAGTCGGCCAGCTCGGTGAACTCCATCGGTTCGTCAGGTTCGCAGATGCCGCTTGATGCGTGCCAGCATCGCGCTCATTCCCCGCAGCCGCAACGGGCTGACGGCATCGGCCAATCCGAGTGCGGCATAGAAATCGTCGGGGACATCCAGGATCTCCTGGGCACTGAGACCGTCGAGACCCTGGTGCAGGATCGAGGCGAACCCTCGCGTGGTCGGCGCCTCTGCGGGCGCGCTGAAATACAGCCGGACACGCTCGCGGTCGGCGCTGTCGACCGACAGGAACAGCGGCGACTGGCACTCGGGCACCGGTTCCATCGCCGCTTCCTCGAGTTCGGCAGGCAGGGGTGGCAGCTCCCGGCTGAATTCGAGCAGCAACTGCAGCTTGTCCTGACCGTCGACGGCCGCGAAGTCGTCGACGATCTCGGCGAGAGACTCCGGAACGCTCATGATGCCGGGACGTCCCCGGGCTCCTCGCCCTTCGTGATCGGAACACGCACGGCGTTGCCCCACTCGGTCCAGGACCCGTCGTAGTTGCGGACCCGGGGATAACCGAGCAGGTGCGTGAGCACGAACCAGGTGTGGCTCGAACGTTCGCCGATACGGCAGTACGCGATCACCTCGTCCTCCTTGGCGATGTCCGAGTAGATCTCGTCGAGTTCGGCACGCGAACGGAACCGGCCGTCCGGGGCCGCGGCCTTCGCCCAGGGGATGGACACTGCGGTGGGAATGTGGCCGCCGCGCAGTGCGCCTTCCTCGGGATAGTCGGGCATGTGGGTGCGCTCGCCCGTGTACTCCTGCGGGGAACGGACATCCACGAGCGGCACACCGCCGAGTCGCGCGAGCACGTCGTCCTTGAACGCCCGGATCGGGGCGTCGTTGCGCTCGACCACCGGGTAGCCACTCGTGGTGTGGGACGGGACGTCGAAGGTGGTGTCGCGGTTCTCGGAGATCCATGCGTCGCGCCCACCGTCGAGCAGACGCACGTCCTCGTGTCCGAACAACGTGAACACCCACAGTGCGTACGCCGCCCACCAGTTGGACTTGTCGCCGTAGATCACCACGGTGTCGGTGCGACGAATTCCCTTGCGGTCCATCAGTGCAGCGAACGCGGCGCCGTCGATGTAGTCGCGGGTGACCGGATCGTTGAGATCGAGGTGCCAGTCGATCTTCACGGCGCCGGGAATGTGCCCGACGTCGTAGAGCAGCACGTCCTCGTCGGATTCGACGACCTTGACCTCGGGATGCCCGAGATGGGCGGACAGCCACTCGGTGGAGACGAGGCGACCGGGGTCGGCGTAGGCGGCGAACGACGGAGAGGTGTCGGAAGCGACGGGCACAAGGGCTCCTGAGGCAGTGGTGGCAGGTGCGCCGTCGATTCTAGGGGGTAGCGTCGGTGTGCGTGACCTCCCGTGGGCGCCGCCGCGCAGATATCGGATCCCGCGCCGACATCGATGTACTCATGCGCCGTTTCTACGAACGCGCCATGGCCGATCCGCTGCTCGCCCCCGTATTCGACGTCCTGGCCGTGGTCGGACTCGACGAGCACCTCGTGGTCGTCGGCGACTTCTGGGAACAGATCCTGTTCCGCACCACACGTTACGAGGGGCAGTTCACCGCCGTGCACAGGGCGCTGCACGGCCACCACGGGCTCACCCCGGCGCGGTTCGGACGCTGGCTGGAATTGTGGACCGACACCGTCGACACGCACTTCGGTGGTGTGAACGCCGACCGTGCCAAGGCCAAGGGGGAAGCGATAGCGCGGTCGCTGGAGCGGTCGCTGGGCGGCGGTGCCGGAAGCGAGAGGTAGGCGGCACGCGAATGCCGTAACGTCCGTGCCCGATCTTGTGATGAACAGGCGAACCCGGTAGGTGGCAGCCGGGTACAACACACAGAGGGGCGGATGGGGCATGCCGTATTTCGGATTGATCGTGCTGATCGTGTGGGTGGGCTGTCTGATCGATGTCATCTCCACCGAGGAGCACCAGGTCCGGAATCTGCCGAAGACGTTGTGGCTGGTCGTCGTGATTCTGCTGCCACTGGTCGGATCGGTCCTGTGGCTGCTGGTCGGCAGACCCCACCGCGGCGCATTGTCGCGACCTCGGTCCTCCGCGTTCCCGGAGTACGAGCGCCCCGGCCGCCATATCGCCCAGCAGACCGAATCGGACGAAGAGTTCCTGCGACGGTGCAGGGCCCGCGCCGAGGAGCAGCGCCGCGTCGCCAGAGAGCAGGAGCAGCGTCGGCGCGAACAAGACGGTGGCGGCGCGATGTGAGCGGTCCATGCGACGTCGCGTTCGGGCGTCCATGGCGGGGAAAGCCGTATGACCGGTCAGGCTTCGTCGTTCATGGCATCGAGCACGTATTGCGCGAACCACCGATTGTGCTGCACGTACGGTCCGCGACCTCTGCTCGCGAGCCGCGCGGCGAGAGGACCGATGGTCGTTTCGTCGAGCGGAAGCGCGAAGAACTGGTCGTCGGCACCCTCGTCGGAGAGGAACCAGTCGATCACGACGCCGTCTCCGTCTGCTGACGCATCCTCGGCCGCGTGGAATCTCAGTAGCGGATGGCTCAGGGCAAGTTCGTCGCGGGACCGGCCGGTGCGATGCGTCAGCGCGGACTCCGACGTGGTCAGTACCGTGCGGTAGTCGACGGTCTCGCCGCCCTCGACGAACCGGTCGACGTAGAGCACTTCCACCGGTCCGACAGCAAGGGTGAAAAGGCGTTCACTGTCGGGGGTTCTGCCCGTCTCCGGCAGACAGGCCAGCGTCCACCGGTCCACTTCGCCCGCAGCCGGATCGACGAAGGCCGAGGAGAGATATCCGGCGACCAGGTCGACTACCACGTCGAAGAACGGTTCCCGGCGAAGCAGGGCAAAGCTCTCCTCGGTCGCAGCGCGCTCGACAGCACTCAAAATTGTCCTCCCGGATCGGTGGCGAGCGGACGGCTCGATTGTCCGATCAGTTCTCGAGCGACTCGAGGGGAATGGCAGCGTTCTCCGCCCACAACTGCGCGACGGAAACCCCGACTTCGGCGAGCAGGCGCCGCACGAGCGGCAGGCCGATCCCGATGACCGACGACGGATCACCTTCGATCCGGTCGATGAACCAGCCTCCCAGACCGTCGAGGGTGAATGCCCCCGCGACCTCGAGCGGCTCACCGCTCTCGAGATACGACTCGAGTTCCTCGTCGGTCGGTGTGCCGAAGAACACCGTCGTGGCACTGTGGTCGCAGGCCTGCCCGATCACCTTGTTGTCGCGTACCCGCACCACACAGTGCCCGGTGAGGAGTTCGGCGCTGTTCCCCGCCATCGCGCGCCAGCGCGCGCGGGCCTGGTCGACCGTTCCGGGTTTGCCCTGCAATTGCCCGTCGATGAGCAGCATCGAGTCGCACCCGATCACCAATGCATCCTGCAGACCCTCGTCGCGCAGCTCCGGAACGACTTCCGTTGCCTTGGCCCGGGCGAGTTCGGTGACGATCTGCGCTGGCGTGGAACCGGGATCGAGCGACGCGACGACGGCGTCCTCGTCGACCCCGGACACGCGCACCACCGGCTTCACTCCCGCAGTGTGCAGGACGGACAGGCGTGCGGGGGATGCCGAAGCCAGCACCAGGCGGGGCATGATCAGCCGCGGTTGGGGTACGAGTACGGGGAGAACGGTGCCCACTGGCGGTGCATCCGCGTGGGATCGCCCCAGGTCTCGGGCGGCTTGCCGCCGCCCGCAGGAGCGGTGGCCGCACCGGCTGCCGCGGCGATAACCGCCACCAGCGCAGCGATCTCCTGGTCGGCCGGATTGCCCTTGACGATCCGGATCGCGGCCGCCACCTCGCCGGCCGCAGCCGAGGACGGGTCGGCGGCAGTCTCGACTTCGTCCGATTCGAGGCCGGCGTCGGCGAGAGCGGCGGTCTCTTCGGTCAGCGCGATGTCGATGATGATCTTGTCCTCTGTCGTCGCGGTCACTGCGCACCACCCGGGCGTTTCCCGCCCACTGAAACAACAGGGACACGGGGTGTCCGCTGAATCGATGTCATGTCGTCCCTCTCGTTGAGGTCATCGCGCGTCGTGTGCCGCGCGCTACACCTTGCCGGTTACGTGGCGTGGCCGCGGAGCCCCGGCCCGACGGAGTCATCCCGCCAGGCCGAGGCCCGCAACCGTGCTGCGCATCGTCACAGGGGAATGTTTCCATGCTTCTTCGGCGGGAGCGAAACCATCTTCCGCTCGAGCAGTCGCAGGGCGGACACGATCTGCCCGCGGGTATGCGACGGCGGAATGACGGCGTCGACGTAACC
Organism: Rhodococcus chondri; assembly: GCF_036327435.1. NCBI lineage: Bacteria > Bacillati > Actinomycetota > Actinomycetes > Mycobacteriales > Nocardiaceae > Rhodococcus > Rhodococcus chondri. Next base: position 22,427 of record NZ_JAUZMZ010000044.1, read on the forward strand.
GCGCTCGGCGGCCACATACGGGTTGACGAGGGTGTCCTCGTACTCGTTCTGAAGTTCGAGGCGCAGCGCGTCCACGTCCTGGCCGTTCTTCGCGGCGTCGAGCAGGCGCTTGCGGTAGACGAACCCGACGGCTCCCGACGCGCCCATCACGGCGATCTGTGCCGTCGGCCACGCAAGGTTGACGTCGGCGCCCATGTGCTTGGACCCCATCACGTCGTACGCGCCGCCGTAGGCCTTGCGGGTGATGACGGTGATCTTGCCGACGGTGGCCTCTCCGTAGGCGTAGAGCAGTTTCGCGCCGCGGCGGATGATGCCGTTGAACTCCTGCTCGGTGCCGGGCAGGAAGCCGGGCACGTCGACGAGCGTCACGATCGGAACGTTGAACGCGTCGCAGGTACGCACGAACCGTGCGGCCTTCTCGGAGGCGTCGATGTCGAGGCAGCCCGCGAACTGGGTGGGCTGGTTCGCGACGATGCCGACGCTGCGGCCGTCGATGCGACCGAAGCCGACGATGATGTTCTGGGCGCGCTCTGCCTGCACCTCGAGGAACTCGTCGTCGTCGAGCAGGCGGCGAATGACCTCGTGCATGTCGTACGGCTGGTTCGCCGAATCCGGGATGAGCGTGTCGAGTTCGAGGTCTTCCTCGGTGAGGGAGTCCTCGATCGCACCGACGATGGGGTCGGTGGGCTCCATCCGCGGCGCGGCGGCCTGGTTGTTGCTCGGCAGGTACGACAGCAGATCCTTGACGTAGTCGAGGGCATCCTGCTCGCCGTCGCCGACGTAGTGCGCGACACCCGACTTGACCATGTGGGTGTGGGCGCCGCCGAGATCCTCCATCGTGACGTCCTCGCCGGTGACCGTCTTGATGACGTCGGGACCGGTGACGAACATCTGGCTGGTCTGGTCGACCATCACCACGAAGTCGGTCAGGGCAGGGGAGTAGACGTGACCACCCGCGGCGGGGCCCATGATCAGCGAGATCTGCGGGATCACGCCGGACGCCTGCACGTTGCGATGGAAGATCTCGCCGTAGAGGCCGAGGGAGACGACACCCTCCTGGATGCGGGCGCCCGCGCCCTCGTTGATGCCGACCAGCGGCCGGCCGGTGCGCAGCGCCAGATCCATGACCTTGACGATCTTCTCGCCGTAGACCTCACCGAGGCTGCCACCGAAAACCGTCGCGTCCTGGGAGAAGACGCACACGTCGCGACCGTCGACGGTGCCGTACCCGGTGACGACGCCGTCGCCGACCGGTCGGTTGTCGGCCAGGCCGAAGTTGGTGCTGCGGTGGCGGGCGAGGGCGTCGAGTTCGACGAACGAACCTTCGTCGAGCAGCGCATGGATGCGCTCGCGTGCGGTCAGCTTGCCTTTGGCGTGGACCTTCTCGACTGCGGCCTCACCGACGGGAGCCTGGGCCTTGGCCTGACGGTTGCGCAGGTCGGTCAGCTTGCCGGCGGTGGTGTGGATGTCGGGCGTACTCGCCGCCTCGGACGCGGAGGGCTCCTGGACAGTGGTCATGGCCAGTCAGCTTAGCGAGCGTCAATCTGCACGTCCGAACCGAGGGCAGGTTGTGTTGAATTATTCAACTCGAGCTACTCGCGAGTATCGATTTGCACCCACCTTAGGCTGGGCACATGACCCTCGACCCCGATTCGGCAGATCTTGTTTCGCTCCGCGCCCCCCTCGACGTATCCGTGCTCCGGGACGCGCTCGTCGGTGACCACGGGACCGGTTTCTACACCCGGCTCGACGTGGTCGACGAAACCGGATCGACCAACGCCGACCTGCTGGCCGAGGGAGATTCCGGGGCGGACCGGGTGGTGCTGCTCGCCGAGTTCCAGAAGGGCGGACGAGGCCGCCATTCGCGCACCTGGACCGGGGTGCCCCGGGCGCAGGTGATCGTGTCGGTGCGGTTGCGCCTGCCCGGTGTGCCGCTGGCCGACCTCGGCTGGCTTCCGCTGCTCACCGGCATCGCGACCGTGGACGCAGTGCGCTCGGTGTCCGGGGTGCAGGCGGAACTCAAGTGGCCCAACGACATTCTCGTCGATGGGCGGAAGGTGTGCGGCATCCTCGTCGAAGTGGCCACTACCGCACCCGAGCCGGTGGTGGTCGTGGGCGTCGGCCTCAACACCACCCTCACCGAGGCCGATCTTCCGGTTCCCAACGCGACGTCGCTGCTGCTCGCCGGCGCCCGCGACCTCGACCGCACCCGACTCGCGCAGGCACTGCTCTCGGCGCTGGCCGACCGGGTCGAGCAGTGGCAGCGAAACGCGTGGGATCCGGCCGCGCTCGCGGCCGACTACCGGGAACGATGCGGCACCATCGGGCAGCGCGTCCGTGCGGTCCTGCCCGGCGACACCGAGTTGCACGGTGTCGCCGAAGACATCGACGAGCAGGGTCGCATCGTCATCCGTCCCGACGGCGCCGGCGAACCCGTCGCGGTCGCAGCCGGGGACATCACGCATCTGCGTCCGGTGTAACGGCATATTCGGCCGGCGCAGCGGGGAGCGGACGTGTGCCATCGTTGGCGACATGGGATATCCGGAGGACGCCCTCGCACCCGAAGAAGAGCTGCTGCTGCATCACCATCCGCACTGGAAGATGCTGATCGGTCCGACGTCGATCTTCCTCGTCGCGACGGCTGTCGCGGGATTTCTCCTCGGTCTGGCCGAGGCCCGGCTGGAGGGGACGTCGGCGACGGTTCTGACCGTCGCGGTTCTGGTGTTGTGGGCCGTGCTCGTCGGCCGGTGGTGCGTGGCGCGATTCGTGACCTGGCTGACGACCCACTTCATCGTCACCGACCGCCGGGTCCTCGTGCGCAAGGGCGTGATCACCCACTCGGGAATCGACATCCCGATGGGCCGGATCAGCAATGTTCAATTCCGGCACGGGCTGATCGACCGAATGTTGCGCACAGGCACGCTCACAATCGTCTCCGCCGCCGACGATCCGCTCGAGTTCGACGACATTCCCGATGTGCAGCGAGTGCATGCGCTGCTCTATCAGCAGGCATTCGGTGGTCGCGACGACGATTCCGGCGACCGGAGGGCCGCCCGCCGGCCCGGCGACGAGGACACCCGCCGTAAAGCGTGGTAATCGTGCCGATCGGACATGCCGATCCGTACGCTGGATCCGTGACCGCTGTTCTGCTCGCTGAAGACGACGAAGCAATCGCCGCACCTCTGTCGCGTGCGCTGGGTCGTGAAGGTTATGAAGTGACCGTCGAGGACTCCGGACCCGACGCCCTCGAACAGGCCCTGTCCGGTGACTACGAACTCCTCATCCTCGACCTCGGTCTACCCGGGATGGACGGGTTGGAGGTGTGCCGGCAGATCCGCTCACACCGATCCGACCTCGCGGTGCTCATGCTCACAGCCCGGACCGACGAGGTCGATTTCGTCGTGGGACTCGATGCGGGCGCAGACGACTATGTCGGTAAACCGTTCCGGCTCGCCGAGCTCATGGCACGGGTGCGGGCCCTGCTGCGCCGCCGCGGAACCAACGAGCAGGACGACATCATGGACGTGTGCGGAATCCGCCTGGAACGGGCGGCGCGCCGCGTGATGGTCGACGGCGCCGAAGTGACGCTGGCGAACAAGGAGTACGAACTGCTCCGGGTGCTGCTCGAACACGCCGGGCAGGTCGTATCCCGAGACGCCATCCTCGACGAGGTGTGGGGCGACGCAGACCTGCGGGGTTCCAAGACCCTCGACATGCACATGTCCTGGCTGCGCCGCAAGATCGGCGACGAGGGTCCTGCGGGGGAGCGGCGCATCGCCACGGTCCGCGGCGTCGGGTTCCGTCTGAACACCGACTAGGCGAACGCCTGTGCGTAGCCGCATATTGAACGCGGTCCTCGCCACGGTGCTGCTCGTCGCGCTGCTGCTCGGCGTGCCCCTGGCCTACACCGCATGGTTGTTCGTGGAAGACACCGCGCGCCGCGATCTGCAGGAGCGCCTGGACCGGATGGCCGACGAGGTCATCGCACAGGTCGGCACCGACGGCCTCGTCGTCGGCGGACTCGATACCAGCTCGCTCCGACTGCTCGTCCCCGAGGGCGGTCGTGTGGTGGTCGTGTATCCGACGCCGGAAGACCAGGCCGCCCGCATCGACATCGGAGTGCCCGTGGTGGAGGCACCCCTGGCCGAGTCGCTGTCGCTCGGTACGGCAGGGTCGCTGCGGCTCGATATGCCGTCGGAGGCGATGCGCACGCAGCAACGTCAGGTTCTGGCCGCCGTGAGCTTCCTGGTGCTGCTCTCCGTCGCGGTGGGCGCGGTCGTCTCGGTCGCGACTGCGCGACGCCTGGCGGATCCACTGCGCGATGTGGCCCGCAGGGCAGCGCGCCTCACGAAAGGCGATTTCCGGCCGGATCCGCGCCGCCACGGCATTCCCGAACTGGACCGTGTCTCCGATGTTCTCGATGCGGCAACCGTGGAGATCGCCGGTCGGCTGCAACGCGAGCACGCCCTCGTCGGTGACGTCTCCCACCAATTACGGTCTCGGTTGACCGCCGTCCGTCTACGTCTCGACGAGTTGTCCACCTACGACGACCCGGCGGTGGTCGAGGAGGCCGAAGCGGCGATGGCGCAGGTGGATCGCCTGACCGTCGCAATCGAAGAACTGGTACGGCAGTCCCGGAACAGCGGTTCGGAGTTGCGCACCGAGGTCTCCGTGGTCGGAGAGCTGACGGGTGTCGTCGCGGACTGGCGCGGTCCCTACAACGAGGCGGGCCGGGAACTGTTGCTGCGCGGAGATCCGGCGCTGCGGTCGTCGGTGACCGGGTCGCGGCTGCGGGAAGCGGTGGCCGTGCTCGTCGACAACGCGCTCGTGCACGGCGGTGGCACGTGCACCGTTTCGGTGCGCCAGGTCGAGACCCGCGGGGACGCCACACTGTGCGTGGAGGTGACCGACGAGGGTGACGGTGTCAGCGACGAGCTGGCTCCGCACATCTTCGATCGGGGTTTCTCGGGCGGTGGCTCGACCGGCGTGGGACTGGCGCTCGCGAGAGCGCTGACGGAGGCCGACGGCGGCCGACTCGAACTGCAGCGCAGGCGCCCCGCGTTGTTCGCGATGTTCCTCGGTGCGAACCGCGACCGCACGGCGGCGGGCTACGACGGTCTGCGCGAACCGCGATGACGCCCCACGGCCCATGATCCGGGACGGGGGCGGGCCGTCATGACCTGCCGGACTGCTCTTCTTCCAGTTCGTCGCGTCCGGCTTCGTTCTGCTCGACGAGTTCGAGACTCATGTCCTCGGGGAAGACGAACCGGCGGAAGCAGTAGAAGCGGAACATCATCTGCAGCAGGTTGCCGATGATGTACGCGCTGACGAAGTCTGCGATGTTCTCGACGGTGAGACTGACTTCCGGCACCCGCAGATTGAACACGTAACTCGAGATGTACAGCGGAATGAAGCTGAGCACGACGCCGATGCCGCTGACGAAAAAGAACAGGAAGGCCTCGTGGGCTCGTTCGCGACCGCCGCGGTTCTTGAACGACCATTCGCGGTTGAGGATGTACGAGCAGATCACCGCGATGACGCCGGCGATCACCTTCGCGGTGACCGGCTTCTCGTCGAGAACGGTGAGTTTGAGGGTGTAGAAGATGGTCGAGTCGATGATGAACGTGGTACCGCCCACGATCGCGAACTTGACGAGTTCACGGTGACGCAGCAGCAGCCCACGCAGGGGCTGCGGCACTCGGTTCAGGGCGCTATCGACGGCTGACACTTGGAGAAGTGTACGAAACGACAAGGTGAATTCACGAACTACGCCGAAACTATCAGCCCCGACTCAGGAATGATCTTGGAGCGATCGGCGCGCTGCGCAGTGTGTTCTCCTGCTGTGACACCATGGTCACCTGTGACCGGTAGACCTGATTCGTCCCCCAGATCCGACACCCCCCGTTCGCTCGGCGGCGGTATGCCCGTCGTCACCATGATCGGTGGCGGCCAGCTCGCGCGAATGACCCATCAGGCAGCGATCGCACTCGGCCAGACCCTGCGCGTGCTGGCGGGCAGCACGGACGAACCGGCCGCTCAGGTCAGCCCCGACGTCGTCCTCGGCAGCCACGACGATCTCGACGCGTTGCGCCGCGCCGCGACGGGCGCCCACGCGTTGACGTTCGACCACGAGGGAGTGCCCACCGAGCACCTCGAGGTCTTGCAGTCGGAGGGTGTCAATGTGCTGCCGCCCCCGCAGGCGCTGATCTTCGCGCAGGACAAAATCGCGATGCGCGAGCGGCTCGGTGGCCTGGGCGCGCCCATGCCGAAATTCGCCGTGATCACCTCGGTCGCCGATGCGGTGGCCGCCCGCGAACAGCTGGGATGGCCGTTCGTACTCAAGGCCGCCCGCGGTGGCTACGACGGGCGCGGAGTGTGGATCCTCGACGATCCGGCCGAGCTGGAATCGGTGGTGACCGACCAGCTCGCGAAGAAAGTGCCGCTACTCGCGGAGGAGAAGGTGTCGTGGCGCCGGGAACTGTCGGCGATGGTGGCGCGATCCCCCTTCGGACAGGGTGCAAGCTGGCCGGTCGTCGAGACGGTGCAGCGCGACGGACAGTGCTCGGNGGTGATCGCCCCCGCGGCGGACCTGCCGGCCGACGTCGCTGCCGCCGCCGAGCAGCTCGCACTCCGCATTGCCGGTGAACTCGGCGTGGTCGGCGTGATGGCAGTGGAACTGTTCGAGACGCAGAGCGGGGAATTGATCGTCAACGAACTCGCGATGCGACCCCACAACTCCGGGCACTGGGGAATGGACGGTGCCCGGACCGGCCAGTTCGAACAGCACCTGCGCGCGGTACTGGACTACCCGCTCGGCGACACGTCGCCGCTTGCGCCGGTGACGGTGATGGCCAATGTGCTCGGCGCCGCGGAGGCTCCTGCGATGAGCATGGACGAACGGCTGCACCACCTGTTCGCTCGTATGCCAGATGCGCGAGTGCACCTGTACGGCAAGGGCGAACGCAAGGATCGCAAGATCGGGCACGTCAACGTGCTCGGCGATCCGTCCGGGTCGCTCGACGACCCACGGTATGTGGCGTCGGTACGCGAACGCGCCGAACGTGCGGCGCACTGGCTCTCGCACGCAATCTGGACCGACGGTTGGAACGAGCACACGGGAGAGAACGGTGAGTGACGTGTCGCAGGGCGCGCAGGTCGGATTGATCATGGGCAGCGACTCCGATTGGCCGACGATGGAGGCGGCCGCCGAGGCCCTCGTCGAGTTCGGCATACGGTTCGAGGTGGGGGTCGTCTCCGCGCATCGCACTCCGCAGCGGATGCTCGACTACGCCAAGGACGCCGCGGGTCGGGGCATCAGGGTCATCATCGCGGGCGCCGGTGGGGCGGCTCACCTTCCGGGCATGGTCGCGTCGGCGACGCCGCTGCCCGTGATCGGGGTGCCGGTTCCGCTGAAGTACCTCGACGGCATGGACTCGCTGCTGTCCATCGTGCAGATGCCCGCGGGGGTTCCCGTGGCCACCGTGTCGATCGGCGGCGCCCGCAACGCGGGACTGCTTGCGGCGCGCATCCTCGGTGCCGCCGACCCGGCGCTGCGCGAGCGGATGGAGCGGTTCCAGGCCGACCTCGAGCAGATGGTGCTCGACAAGGACGAGGCGCTGCGGCAGAAGCTGCTCGGCTGACCGATACCCTCGAACAATGCGTGCCGACAAGCAAGCCGCCCGGCGGCGGGTGCGGGCCTCGCGTGGTGTTCCGTCGGCGCGACTTGTCACCGTGCTGGCACTGGGCTGGGCGCGGCTGTGGGGTGCGACCGTCACTTTCGACGACCCGTCCGGACTGTTCGTGTGCACCGGGATGCGCGGCGGATTCGCGCGCGGCGGTACCACGGTCGGGGGCGTGTTCCTCACCCGGAATCAGCCCTCGCGCCGCCTGTTACGGCACGAGGCCGTACACGCGGACCAGTGGGCACGGCACGGTCTCGGCTTCGCGGTGCGATATCTGTGGGAAGAATGCCGGAACCCCGGTGCGCGCAACCGTTTCGAGGTCGAGGCCGGACTGGCCGACGGCAACTATCGCCCCGGCCCGCCCCGGTCGTAGCAGAATGGCACGGTCGGCCGGCGTCATCCGCCGAGCCGGACGGTGACCTTCTCGCTCGTGACGCGGCGCTCCGTCGCCTCGGGATCAGGATTGGTCACCTGCACCAGTGAGGCGCCCGCAGCGAAAACGGCGATCAGGCCGTCGACGAGGGCGTCCGGGGTGGCCCACTCTCCGCTCGACAGCACCCGATCGGTGCCCGTGATGCCGGCCTTCTGCGCGGAGTCCCGTGCCGCGGTCAGAACCTCGGCGGAGGAACGCCCGTCGAGGACCGCACCGCCGTCACCGGCCGCGTGGAACTGGTCGCCGTGCATCCGCACGTTCGTTGCGTAGTCGGTGACGCCGGGCGGCAGATCCTTGGCGGGCGCCCCGAAGGCGTCGAGCGACAGGGCCGCGACCTCGGCGACGTCACCGACCTCGTCGAGCCGGTCGGGGGTGACGAGTGCCAGGTCGGCATCGGGATCGGGGCCGAGGGTGACCTCGGCGCCGGCCCACCAGGCTCCGAGGAGCACCGCGGCGGTCTGCCAGTGCGCGGGCAGCAGCACCGATACGCGCCCGCCCGGGAGGACACCGAACTCGTCGCGAATCAGGTTGGCGGTCTTCGCTGCCCAGTTCGCCAGGGTGACCGCCGACAGTTCGATACGGGCACCGGTCGCGTCGTCGTACCAGGTGATGCGTGGCCCGGCGGGGTCGTTCGCGAGGATCGGGTCGAGCAGGGCGTCGGTCAAAGTTGTCACGGATACCTCGTTCTGGAGTTCATTCGGAATCGTCGGTGATGGGGAACCGGTCTCACCGCTTCAGTTCACGCAGCGGGGACCCGTCGAGCCGGCGTCGATGGGAGGGGCTGCGGGGGCAGGGGTGGCGCTTGCCCCGGCAGGCATCAACTCGGTTCCGCCCGGAGCCGTACTCGTAGTGTTCGTCCCCGAATACGACGACGAACCCGGGCCGCTGTAGTCGCCGGCGAGGACCACCCGGACGGTGCCGTCCGCGAGCGTCGAGTCGGTCGCGGTGTCGAGGCCACCCAGTGCGGCGGCGACCGCGCGCGTCTCGTCGGAGTCCGCATCGGACCCGTACACGGTGGACGTGGTGACGGCGGCACCTGTGTGGTTGCCCACCTCGCCCTCGACGTAACCTTCCGAACTCAGCGCTGACGACACCTGCGACGCGAGGCCGGCGACGCTGCCGGCGTTCGCGACGTCGACGGTCACCGTCGAGGCGTCGACATCCGGGGCCTCCTCCGTCGTGGTGGCGGCGGCGGAGCTGTCGCCGCCGTCGCGTCCGACCAGTTCGGCGACGTGGTCGCGAACCTCGTCCGGATCGACCTGCACGACGGACTCGCCGTAGTCGGTCATCGCGTTGATGTCCTGCACCGGAATGGTCGAGAACTTCACGTCGCCACCGGCGAGATCCTGCAGTTGGGTGCCGAGTTCGATGATGTCCCATTCGGAGTCGAGCACCACCGATCGCTGCACGGCCGCGGTGAGCTGACTCACCTTCGACGGGCTGCTCAGCGTCTTCGCGCTGAGCACCTTCTGGACCAGCGAGGCCATGAACACCTGCTGTCGCACGATCCGGTCGAGGTCGCCGCGCGGAAGATCGTGGCGTTGCCGCACGAAGCTCAGAGCGTCGGCGCCCTGCAGGGTCTGCTCCCCGGCGGGGAACCGCGCGCCCGACAGCGGTTCGTCGACCGGGGCGTTGAGGCACACGTCGACACCGCCCACAGCGTCGGTGAGAAGCACGAACCCGAGAAGTCCCACCTCTGCGTAATGGTCGACGCTGACTCCCGTCAGGTCGGCGACCGAACCGAGGAGGGCCTCACGGCCGGCCTGCGTGGATTCCTTTTCCGCTTCGTCGGCGTCGGCGCCGGACTCGACGGCCTCGAGCCGGGCGAGTTCCTTCGTCGCCCCGTACGCGGCGTTGATCTTCGACATCCCCAGGTCCGGGACTTCGACGTACGTGTCGCGGGGAACGGAGATCGCGGTGGCCGAGCTTCCGTCGTTCGGTACCCGGATCAGGATGATCGTGTCGGTGTTGTTGGCGACCTCTTCGCCCGCGCGCAACGCGTCGAGTTCGCGCTGGGCCAGCGGATTGCCCTGGGCGTCGGTGCGGCTGTCCGTGCCGACCAGGAGGATGTCGAGGGCACCGTCCTCGCCTCCGCCGAGGGACAGTCCTCCCACCGATGCGAGGGACGAGCGCAGCGAATCGACGCTGCGCCAGGCCACGCCGGTCCCTACCAGGACGAGCGCGGCGGCGACCGCCGCGAACACTTGGAGTGGCCGGCCCGTGAACACCCGCTGCGGGGCACCCGCCGCCCGCGGACGGGCGGGACGAGCTGCGGTCTCGGGTCGAGGGCGTCGGCTGCGCGCATCCGGGCGGTCGCGGCCGGCTCTGCCCGATCGGACGGTTCCGTCGGCTGCCGTCGACGAGGTCGCGGCACCCGCGCGG
>NZ_JAUZMZ010000045.1:0-32350 GCF_036327435.1 Rhodococcus chondri
GCCATAGCCGCCGACCTCCTCCTGCTCTCGGTGGCACCCGAACCCGGTCGACGACCGGTACGGCCACCACAACATCAGGCTTCCACCCTACCGAGCGCGCCCCGTTGGTGAGGATCATGTTGGCGGCGCCGACCTCGTCGGCGTCGATGATCGGGGCCGGCCCGTTGAACCGTCCGAGGTCGAATCCGCGGGCATCGCGCAGCGGGGATTCGACCTCGTAGTCCCAGCGGGTGCGCTTCGCGCGCGGCACACCCTCGGCGGCGGCGTACGCGAGCACCGCCTGGGTGGAGGTCAGGATGGGGTTCGCCGTGGGGTCGTGGGGTGAGGAGATCCCGTATTCGACCTCGATACCGATGATCCGCTGCATGCCCTCGAGCCTAGGCGATCGTGGTCGCCGCAGCGGCGCGGTGGGCGCTCACCGGCCCGGAGACGGCGCCGCGGTGCAGTCCAGATAGTCGGGTGCCCCGACGGCCCGCAACATCGCCCGCACCGGTGGCGGCGCCCACCCGGCGGTGGGATCGTGACCGATCCGCGGGGCGAGCACCGGTATCCGGCGGCCCCGGGTGAGCAGGGTCGCCCCGCCCGCGGCGCGCACGTTGCGCACCCAATCGGTGTCGGTGCCGTAGGTCAACGCGATCCGGTACCGGTCGCCGTTCCGGAACACCAGCACCGGGGTGCGGTAGCGGCGGCCGGAGCGGCGCCCGTGGTGTTCGACGACGGCGGTGCCCGGCAGGAACCGGGCCACCGGTCCGGTCACCCGGTTGGTGAGCACCAGGTTGAGGCGGGCCAGCACGCGTGGCAGCGGCATCGCACTCCCTCGTCCGGTGGCCGTCCGGCGCCGCGGTGCGCGGGCGCCGGACCGCCGGTGACCTCCTGTTACAGGTACTGGCCGGTGTTCGACTCGGTGTCGATCGCGCGGCTGGCACTGGCGTTCTTCCCGGTGACCAGGGTGCGGATGTAGACGATGCGCTCGCCCTTCTTCCCGGAGATGCGGGCCCAGTCGTCCGGGTTGGTGGTGTTGGGCAGGTCCTCGTTCTCGGCGAACTCGTCGACGATGGAATCGAGCAGATGCTGCACCCGCAGGCCCGGCGCCCCGGTTTCGAGCACCGCCTTGATCGCGTACTTCTTGCCGCGGTCGACGATGTTCTGGATCATCGCCCCGGAATTGAAGTCCTTGAAGTACAGGACCTCCTTGTCGCCGTTGGCGTAGGTGACCTCCAGGAAGCGGTTCTCCTCGGACTCGGCGTACATCCGGTCGACGACCCGCTCGATCATCACGCGCAGGCACGCGGCGCGGTCGCCACCGAATTCGGCGATGTCGTCGGCGTGCACCGGCAGGGTGTCGGTCAGGTACTTGGAGAAGATGTCCAGCGCCGCTTCCGCATCCGGACGTTCGATCTTGATCTTCACGTCCAGGCGGCCCGGTCGCAGGATCGCCGGATCGATCATGTCCTCCCGGTTCGAGGCGCCGATGACGATGACGTTCTCGAGTCCCTCGACACCGTCGATCTCCGAGAGCAGCTGCGGCACGACGGTGGTCTCCACGTCCGAGGACACCCCGGACCCGCGGGTGCGGAAGATCGAATCCATCTCGTCGAAGAACACGATCACCGGCGTGCCCTCGGAGGCCTTCTCCCGGGCCCGCTGGAAGATCATCCGGATGTGCCGCTCGGTTTCACCGACGAACTTGTTGAGCAGCTCGGGACCCTTGATGTTGAGGAAGTAGGACTTCGCCTCCTTCGAATCCTCCCCGCGGGCCTCGGCGATCTTCTTGGCCAGCGAATTGGCCACCGCCTTCGCAATGAGCGTCTTGCCGCACCCGGGCGGACCGTAGAGCAGCACACCTTTCGGGGGGCGCAGCGCGTACTCGCGGAACAGATCCTTGTGCAGGAACGGCAGCTCGACCGCGTCGCGGATCTGCTCGATCTGCCGGCCCAGACCACCGATGTCGCCGTAGTCGACGTCGGGGACCTCCTCAAGCACGAGATCTTCGACCTCGGCCTTGGGGATGCGCTCGAACGCGTACCCGGCCTTGCTGTCGACCAGCAGCGAATCACCGGGGCGCAACTTGAAGGCGTCACCGCTCTCGTCGACGCTGTCGGACACCGCCGGGTCCAGGGTCCGCGCGGCCGCCGCGGCGAGCGGCGCGGCCAACCACACCACCCGTTCCTCGTCGGCGTGACCCACGACCAGCGCCCGGGTGCCGTCGTCGAGCAGTTCACGCAGCGTGGTGATCTCCCCGACCCGTTCGAAGCCGCCGACCTCGACCACGGTCAGCGCCTCGTTGAGCCGGACGGTCTGCCCCGGCGCGAAGGTGTCGAGTTCGAGGTTCGGGGACACCGCGACCCGCATCTTGCGGCCCGAGGTGAACACATCGACGGTGCTGTCCTCGAACGTGGCGAGCAGCACCCCGTACCCGCTGGGCGGTTGGCCGAGCCGGTCGACCTCCTCGCGCAGGGCGATCAACTGCTGCCGCGCCTCCTTGAGGGTCTCGAGCAGCTTGCCGTTGCGTACGGTGAGGGACTCGAGTCGCGTTTCCAGCTCGCGCACCTCGTCGGACGGTTGGGCGAGCCGACGCCGCAGAGCCGCCACCTCGGCGCGCATCTCCTCGATCTCTCGTGCCGCCGCCACCGAATCCGGATTCTCTGACGAGCTCATCTGCGACTCCCTCCACTATCGGTCATTCCACGCTACCGGCACACGGGCGAATGTGTAGCGCGACACGAATTCCGGGTGTTCCGGCCAGGTGTCGAAACCCTCACGTCCCCGCGCGACCTCACCCCCACACTACTGTTAGGCTCACCTAACATTTTCAGGTTCTGCCTGTTCCGAAAGGACCTCCCCGTGAGCATTCGCGCCCCCGGGTCGCCGCCGTGATCGCCGCACTGGCCCTGCTGTCGGCCTGCGGCTCGACGAACTCCGGCACCGCCGGTGCCGACGCCCCCACCACCTCGACGCCGGCCACCACCGCCACCACCGAGGTCACCGGCCCGCACGGCGGCGCACCCATGCCGCTGACCTTCGAGCAGGTCGACGGCACCTGGGTCATCGCCGACGAGAGCGCCTGCTCGATGCTGAGCATGGGCCGCCTCGGCTGCCACTAGACGCCCGCGCTCCGACGCGGCGCCGGCTCAGCCCTTACTGGGCCGGCGCTGCGGCTTCGGGGTGGTCACCCCGTCCTGCAATCGCCGCGCACTGACCAGAAACGCCGTGTGGCCCTGCATCCGATGCTCGGGCCGCACCGCCAACCCCACCACATGCCAGCCGCGCACCATCGACTCCCACGCCCGCGGCTCCGTCCAACAGGTCTGCTCCCGCAACGCCTCCACCACCCGCGACAGCTGCGTCGTCGTCGCCACGTACACCATCAGCACCCCACCGGGCACCAGCGCCGCCTTCACCGTCTCGAGCACATCCCACGGCGCCAGCATGTCGAGCACCACCCGATCGACCCGGCCGTGCCGGTCGAGGTCGTAATCCGCCAGATCCGCCAGCTCCGTCGACCAGTTCTCCGGCCGCGCCCCGAAGAACGTATCGACGTTGCGCTCGGCGTACTCGAGATGATCGGCCCGCACCTCGTACGAGATCACCCGGCCGGCCGGCCCCACCGCCCGCAGCAGCGAACACGTCAACGCCCCGGATCCGGCGCCCGCCTCGAGCACCGTCGCCCCCGGAAAGATGTCGCCCTCCTGCACGATCTGCGCCGCGTCCTTGGGGTAGATCACCTGCGCCCCGCGCGGCATCGACATCACGTAGTCCACCAGCAGCGGCCGCAACGCCAGATACGGGGTGCCGTTCGTCGAGGTCACCACCACACCCTCGTCGGTGCCGATCAGATCGTCGTGCACGATCCCACCCCGATGGGTGTGGAACTCCTTGCCCGGCTCGAGCACCACCGTGTACTTGCGGCCCTTGGCGTCGGTCAACTGCACCCGGTCCCCGACCTCGAACGGTCCGCTGCGCCCGAGTCCGCCTACTGCCATCGCCGTGCCCACCTTCATCGACCTGCTGCGCCGTCCGCACGGGCCCGGCACCGCGCCGGACCCCCGGCACAGCCTGCCAGGTGCCCCACCGCACCCCACCCACCGGGCCGCGCCGACGCGGGTGCAATCATCAGGCGCAGGACGCGCCCGCCGAGGCGGGCCCCCGAACCCCGATCCGGAGGAGACACCCCAGTGAGCGACGCGGCGTATTTCGTACCGATCCACGAAAATACCCGCACCGCAACCGATCCGGAATCGACACCGGCGGTGCGCGTCGAACATTTTCGGCCCACGCGACACACCGTCAGCACCTGGGGCGACGACCTCCAGCACGGTGCGCCGCCGTCCGCGCTGCTCACCCGCGCCCTCGAACGCCACACCCCCCGCCCCGGCACCCGACTGACCCGCATCACCATCGACCTGCTCGGCCCCGTCCCCCTCACCGACATCGAAGTCCGCTCCTGGATCGACCGGCCCGGCCGCAAAATCGAACTCGTCGTCGCCGAACTCTGGGCCACCGCCCCCGACGGCACCCGCCGCGCCGTCGCGCGCGGCACCGCCTGGCGCCTCGAAACCGTCGACCTGCCCGACGTGGCGCGCACCTCCGAACCCCCGCTGACACCGGTCGCCGAGACCGAACGCACCGACATGGCCGGCGTCTTCTCGTCGTTCACCGGCTACATCGACACCCTCGACTGGCGCATCGTCGTCCCGTTCGGAGTCCCCGGCCCGTCCGCGGCGTGGCTGCGCACCGACGTCGCGCTCGTCGAAGGCGAAACCCCCACCGTCGTCGAGCGGCTGTTCACCGTCGCCGACGTCGCCAACGGCATCGGATCCAAGCTCGACCCCCGGCACTGGCTGTTCCTCAACACCGACCTGACCGTGCACCTGTTCCGGGCGCCCGACAGCGACTGGACCGGCATCGCCGCCGAAACCTCCGTCGGCCCCGACGGCGTCGGCATGACCACCGGCGTGCTCTACGACGAAACCGGCCCGCTCGGCCGGATCACCCAGAACGTGCAGGTGCGGCCCCGCTGAAGCAGGACCGCACCAAACACCGGGGAGTCGAACGCGTTACTCGGCGCCGCGCATCGCGCGGCAGGACCGGATGTTGCTCGCCAGAATCGCCCGCGCCCCCAGCTCCGCCAGCCGATCCATCACCGCGTTGTGGCCCTTGCGCGGCACCATCGACCGCACCGCCACCGAATCCTCGTTGGCCAGCGGCGAAATCGTCGGCGACTCGAGCCCCGGCGTGATCTTCACGGCCTCGTCGAGCAACTGCTTCGGGCAGTCGTAGTCGATCATCACGTACTGCTGCGCGAACACCACACCCTCGAGCCGGGCGATGAGCTGATTGCGGGCCCGGTCGTCCCGAGCCGAGCCCTCCCGCTCGATGAGCACCCCCTCCGAATCGCACAGCGACTCCCCGAACGCCACCAGATCGTGCTGGCGCAGCGTGCGACCGGACCCGACGACATCGGCGATCGCATCGGCCACCCCGAGCTGAATGGAGATCTCCACCGCCCCGTCGAGCCGGATCACCGTGGCCTCGAGCCCGCGCGCGGCGAGGTCGCGGCGCACCAGGTTCGCGTACGAGGTGGCGATCCGCAGCCCCTGCAGATCCTCGACCTTCCAATCACGGCCCTTCGGACCGGCATACCGGAAACTCGACGTCCCGAACCCCAACGCCAACCGCTCGACGACGGGCGCCCCCGAATCGAGCGACAGGTCGCGGCCGGTGATGCCCAGATCCAGCTCCCCGGACCCGACGTAGATCGCGATGTCCTTCGGGCGCAGGAAGAAGAACTCGACCTCGTTGATCGGGTCGATCACGGTCAGATCCCGCGAATCGGTGCGCCGGCGATACCCGGCCTCCTGCAGGATTTCGGCGGCGGACTCGGACAGCGAACCCTTGTTGGGGACGGCAACGCGCAGCATGGGACAAGATCCTTTCGGCAAAGCAGGACAGGCAGGAGGAAATCGACGGCACGGACGGCGCCCGGTCCCCGCAGGGACCGCGCACCGGCCGTCACAGATGCTTGTAGACGTCCTCGAGCTTCAATCCCCGCCCCACCATCAGCACCTGCACCCAATACAGCAGCTGGGAGATTTCCTCGGCCAGCTCCTCGTCGGTCTGGTACTCCGCGGCGATCCACACCTCGCCGGCCTCCTCGATCACCTTTTTGCCCTGCGCATGGACACCGGCATCCAGCGCGGCGACGGTGCCGGAGCCCTCGGGACGGGTCACGGCACGCTCGGACAGCTCGGCGAACAGGGAATCGAAGGTCTTCACGGGGGTTGATTGTTTCATGCCGTGCCCCACCGCCCCTCCCCGGCCACCACACCACCGGCAGCGCTCAGAACTCGAGGACCCGGCCGCTGTCGAACCGGCGCACCCGCCCGGTCCGCGGATCGGTGAACTCGAGACTGCGCGCCAGCAACCGCAACGGATCGGTGAACGCGGCCGGCGCGCGGCGCTCGAAGACCGGGTAGAAGTTGTCGCCGACGATCGGCACCCCCAGCGACGCCAGGTGCAGCCGCAACTGGTGGGTGCGCCCGGTCCGCGGATGCAGCCGGTACCGGGCCCGGCCGCCGCGGCGCTCGAGCAGTTCGATGCGGGTCTCGGAGTTCGGCTCGCCCGGCTCGTGCACCGCGGTGAGCTCGCCGTGCCGCTTCCGGATCCGGGTGCGCACCACCCGCGGGAACACCAGATCGTCGCGGTACCCGGCGATCGCCTCGTACACCTTGCGGACGCGTTGCTGCTCGAACAGGGCCTGGTAGGGGCGGCGCAACACCGGATCGGTCGTGCACAGCAGCACGCCCGCCGTCATCCGGTCGAGCCGATGCACCGGCACCAGCTCGGGCAGCTCCAGCTCCCGCCGCAACCGCACCACCACCGATTCCCGGATGTGCGCCCCGCGCGGAATCGTCGCCAGGAAATGCGGCTTGTCCACCACCAGCAGGCCCTCGTCGCGGTAGAGCACCTCGATCGGGAACGGCACCGGGATCTCCGGGACCGGTTCCCGGTAGAAGTACACGAACCGGGTCGGCTGATACCGGGTGTGCACGTCGATGCGCCGGCCGTGTTCGTCGACGAGTTCGCCCGCCGCGATGTGCGCGGCCCAGTCCTCGCCGGGATGCGCGGCCAGCAGATAGTCGACGACGGTGACCGGCCCCGACCCGGCCGGCATCCGCACCCGGTCCGGGCCGAGACCGTCGCGCACCGGCAGCGGCGCCGCCGCCACCGTCAGCTCCCGACGGGGTCGGGCACGCAGCCCTCGCACACCAAGGTCAGCTCCCGCCCGTTGATGTCCGGATGGTTGCGGTACCGCGAGGTGGGCGCCTCGCACAGCGCACACCGGCCCAGAATGGTGGCGTCCTCGCTGAATTCGACGTTCATCCGGCCGTCGAACACGTACAGCGACCCCTCCCACAGGCCGGCGTCGCCGAACGTCTCGCCGTAGCGGACGATGCCCCCGTCGAGCTGATACACCTCTTCGAACCCGCGGTTGCGCATCAACGCCGACAGCACCTCGCAACGCACCCCACCGGTGCAGTACGTCACCACCGGCCGCGACTTGAGATGGTCGTAGCGGCCGCTGTCGAGCTCGGCCACGAACTCACGGGTGGTCTGCACCTGCGGCACCACCGCGTCGCGGAACCTCCCGATCTGCGCCTCGAACCGGTTACGGCCATCGAAGAACACCACGTCGTCGCGGTCGGAGATCAACGCGTGCACCGCGTGCGGCGACAGATGCGTACCGCCACCGACGATGCCCCGCTCATCGACCGCGAGCTCGCCGGGCGCCCCGAACGTGACGATCTCCGGGCGCACCCGCACCGACAGCCGCGGAAAATCGTGGCCGGTGCCGTCCGCCCACTTGATGTCGATGTCGCGGAACGCAGGATAGCTCCGCAGGCCACGGACATACTTCTTCACGTCGGTGAGGTCGCCGCCGACGGTGCCGTTGATGCCGTGCTCGGAGAGCAGGATCCGGCCGGTCAGTCCGTGCGCGGACGCGAGGGTGTGCTGCCACAACCGGACCGCGTCCGGATCCGGCAGCGACACGAACTTGTAGAACAGCACAATCTTCGGGATCGCCACCGTCAGCGCCCGCCGGAGCCGTGGTACTCGCGCAGATCCGCCACGGTGAGCCCCTCGAGCGACGAGCGGAACACCCGACGCGGCGACCCGGGCACCTCCACCAGCGACGGCACGACCAGCACCGCGCACCCCGCCGCGTCCGCCGCCGCGGCACCGGTCGGCGAATCCTCGATCGCCAGGCACTGCGCCGGGGCAAGCCCGAGCAGCTCCGCGGCCCGCAGGTACGGCGCCGGATCCGGTTTGCCCGCCGGTACCTCGTCGCCACAGACGGTGTGATCGAAATGCTCACGACCGAGCGTGTCGAGGGCGACATCGCACAGCCGCCGGCCCGTGTTGGTCACCAGCACCTGCCCGAGTTCCGCGGCGCGCACCGTCCCCAGCGCCGCCCGGGCACCGGGACGCCACGGCAACCCCTGCGCAAACAGCCCGGCCATGTGCGCGTTGAGCCAATCCTCGGCCGCGGTCTGCTCGTCGGGGGTCGGTTCGAGACCGAGACCGGCGAACGTGCGCCACACCGACAGGTCGAGCGGCCCGCCGATCGTCGAGATCCGCGTCTGCTCGGACATCGGACCACCCAGATGCAGCGACAACTCCCGCATCCCGATGTCCCACAACTGCTCCGATTCGAGCAGGGTGCCGTCCATGTCCCACAGCACCGCCCGCAGCGTGGCGGACGGCACGACCGGTGCGCTGCACCCCGCATCCAGCTGATCAGACATTGAAGTACTTGGCCTCCGGATGGTGCAGCACGAACGCATCGGTGGACTGCTCGGGATGCAACTGCAACTCCTCCGACAACTCCACCCCGATCCGTTCCGCCTCGAGCAGCTCGACGAGCTTGACGCGGTCCTCGAGATTCGGGCACGCCCCGTACCCGAAGGCGAACCGGGCGCCCCGATACGCCAGGTCGAAGTACCCGGCGACCTCGTCGGGATCATCGTCGGCCGCGGTGCCGCCCTCGGCGAACGCCAGCTCCTGCCGGACCCGACGATGCCAGTACTCGGCGAGCGCCTCGGTCAGCTGCACCCCGATCCCGTGCACCTCGAGATAATCCCGATACGCATTCGCCGCGAACAGCTCGTTCGCGAAATCCGCGATCGGCTGCCCCATCGTCACCAGCTGGAACGGCCACACATCGACCTGCCCGGTGCGCTGCGCCTCCGCCCGCGACCGCACGAAATCGGCGATGCACAGGAACCGCGGCCGCTGCTGACGCGGGAACGTGAACCGGTACCGCTCCGGGGCATCGGGGTGCGGCTCGGTGAGCACCACCACGTCGTCCCCCTCGGACACCGCCGGGAAGTAGCCGTACACCACCGCGGCGTGCTGCACCACATTCTCGGTCGACAACCGGTCGAGCCAATACCGCAACCGCGGCCGGCCCTCCGTCTCGACGAGTTCCTCGTACGTCGGGCCGTCCCCGCCGCGCTGCCCACGCAGTCCCCACTGCCCCAGGAACAAGGCACGCTCGTCGATCAGCGACGCGTACTCCGCGAGGGCAATGCCCTTGACCAGCCGGGTGCCCCAGAACGGCGGGGTCGGGACCGGCAGGTCCGCCGCGACGTCGCTGCGTTCGGGGATCACCACCGGGGTCTCGGCGGCCTTGCGCTTCTCGGCGATACGCTTGCTGCGTTCGTGCCGTTCCTTGCGCTCGGCGGCCTTGCGGGCGGCCTCGAGTGCCTCCGGACTGTTCGGATCCGGGCCCTCACCGCGCTTGATCGCCATCACCCGATCCATCAGCGACAGACCCTCGAACGCGTCGCGGGCGTAGGACACCTCCCCCTCGTACACCTCGGCCAGGTCGTTCTCGACATACCCGCGGGTCAGCGCGGCCCCGCCGAGCAACACCGGGAACTGCTCCGCCACCCCGCGGGCATTGAGCTCCTCGAGGTTCTCCTTCATCACCACCGTCGACTTCACCAGCAACCCGGACATGCCGATCACATCGGCCCGCTTGTCCACCGCGGCGTCGAGGATCGTCGCGATCGGCTGCTTGATGCCGAGGTTGACCACCTCGTACCCGTTGTTCGACAAGATGATGTCGACCAGGTTCTTCCCGATGTCGTGCACGTCGCCCTTGACCGTGGCCAGCACGATCCGGCCCTTGCCGTCGTCGTCGGTGGCCTCCATGTGCGGCTCGAGATACGCCACGGCAGCCTTCATGACCTCCGCGGACTGCAACACGAACGGCAACTGCATCTGCCCGGAACCGAACAGCTCCCCGACCGTCTTCATCCCCGACAGCAACGTCTCGTTGATGATCTCGAGCGGCGGCACCGTCTGCATCGCCTCGGCCAGATCGTCGTCGAGACCATTGCGCTCGCCGTCGACGATGCGCCGCTCGAGCCGCTCGAACAACGGCAACGCCGCCAGCTCCTGCGCGCGCGATTCGCGCGCCGACGCCGCCGAGACCCCCTCGAACAACTCCATCAGCTTCTGCAGCGGGTCGTACCCCTCGGCGCGGCGGTCGTACACCAGATCCAGGGCCACCTGCCGGTGCTCGTCGGGGATCCGCGCCATCGGCAGGATCTTCGACGCATGCACGATCGCCGTGTCGAGGCCCGCCTCGGTGCACTCGTGCAGGAACACCGAGTTCAGCACCTGCCGGGCCGCCGGGTTCAGACCGAACGACACATTCGACACACCCAACGTGAAATGAATCTCCGGGTGCCGGCGGTGCAGCTCGCGGATCGCCTCGATCGTCTCGATCGCATCGTGCCGCACCTCCTCCTGCCCCGTCGAGATCGGGAACGTCAACGCGTCGACGATGATGTCGGCGGGGTCGAGACCCCAGTTCTGCGTCAGATCCGTGATCAACCGCTCCGCGATCCGCACCTTGTGCTCGGCGGTGCGCGCCTGCCCCTCCTCGTCGATCGTCAACGCCACCACCGCGGCACCGTGTTCGACCACCGATTCCATGATCCGCTGGAACCGCGACCCGGGACCGGCCCCGTCCTCGTAGTTCACCGAGTTCACCGCGCAACGTCCACCGAGATGCTCGAGACCGGCCCGGATCACGTCCGGCTCCGTCGAGTCGATCATGATCGGCAACGTCGACGCCGTCGCGAACCGGCCCGCCAACTCCGCCATGTCCGCCGCCCCGTCCCGGCCGACGTAGTCCACGTTCAGATCCAGCATGTGCGCACCGTCGCGGATCTGATCCTTGGCGATGTCCAGGCACTTCTCCCAGTCCGCGGCCAACATGGCCTCCCGGAACGCCTTCGACCCGTTCGTGTTGGTGCGCTCACCGATCATCAGGATCGACGCGTCCTGCGCGAACGGCACCGTCGAATACAACGACGACACCCCAGGCTCGTGCTCGGGCTGCCGCACCGCCGGCACCACCTCGCGCACCGCCTGCGCCACCTGCCGAATGTGCTCCGGCGTGGTCCCGCAGCACCCACCGACCAGCCCCAACCCGAACTCCGAGACGAACCCGGCCAGCGCCGCCGCCAACTCCGCGGGCTGCAACGGATACTCGGCACCGTTCTTCCCCAGTACCGGCAGACCCGCATTGGGCATCACCGACACCGGAATCCGCGCATGCTGCGACAGATACCGCAGATGCTCACTCATCTCCGCCGGACCCGTCGCACAGTTCAGCCCGATCAGATCGATACCGAGCGGCTCGAGCGCCGTCAGCGCCGCCCCGATCTCCGACCCGAGCAGCATCGTCCCGGTGGTCTCCACCGTGACATGCACCACGATCGGGATGCGGCGACCGGCCTGCTCCATCGCGCGGCGACTGCCCACGATCGCGGCCTTGGCCTGCAACAGATCCTGGCAGGTCTCGATGAGGATCGCGTCCGCACCACCGTCGAGCATGCCCAGCGCCGCCTCACCGTAGGCGTCGCGCAGCGTCGCGAACGGGGCATGGCCCAGCGTGGGCAGCTTCGTGCCCGGCCCCATCGACCCGAACACCATCCGGGCCATGCCGTCGCTCGACGGACCCATCTCGTCCGCCACCTCCCGGGCCAGACGGGTTCCACGTTCGGACAGGTCACGGATGCGGTCGGAGATGTCGTAATCGGCGAGATTGGGCAGGTTGCAACCGAAGGTGTTCGTCGAGACGATATCCGCGCCCGCCTCGAAGTACGCCCGGTGAATCCCACGGATCACATCGGGCCGAGACTCGTTGAGAATCTCGTTGCACCCTTCCAAGCCGCGGAAATCGTCCAGCGACAGATCCGCGGCCTGCAACATGGTGCCCATCGCCCCATCTCCGATGACAACGCGCTGCGACAGCGCATCGAGCAGGGCAGAATGCAGTGGGGTGGACATGGCCACCAGACTAGTGGGCGCACCAACCGGGCCTGGCCGTAGGCTGGACTGGTGAGTGCAAGTGAGTTCCCCGAGCCCGCGGACCAGGACGTTCCTGTCCTCCGCGATCCGATCCTCGTCGCCGCGTTCGAAGGATGGAACGACGCCGCGGACGCCGCCACCGGAGCCGTCGAGCACCTCGAACTGATCTGGGACGCCGAACCCTTCGCCGAACTGGATTCCGAAGAGTATTACGACTACCAGGTCAACCGGCCGCAGGTGCGGCTCGTCGACGGTGTCACCCGCGAAATCGACTGGCCCGCGACCCGCCTGTCCGTCTGCTCCCCACCCGGCAGTGAGCGCGACATCGTGCTGCTGCGCGGCATCGAACCGAACATGCGCTGGCGCAGCTTCTGCGACGCCATCCTCGAACTCGTCGACGAAATCGGTGTCCACACCGTCGTCCTGCTCGGCGCGTTGCTCGCCGACGCCCCCCACACCAGGCCCGTCCCCGTCACCGGCACCGCCTACAGCACCGACGCCGCGAAACGCTTCAACCTCGAAAAATCCCGCTACGAAGGACCCACCGGCATCACCGGGATCCTGCAGGACGCCTGCGTCCGCGCCGGCGTGCCCGCCGTCTCCTTCTGGGCCGCCGTCCCGCACTACGTATCCAACCCCCCCAACCCCAAGGCCACCGTCGCCCTGCTGCGCCGCGTCGAAGACGTCCTCGACCTCGAAGTGCCCCTCGGTGAACTTCCCGTCCTCGCCGAAGAATGGGAACAGACCGTCACCGAGATGACCGACGACGACGAAGACATCGCCGACTACATCCGCAGCCTCGAAGAACGCGGCGATGCCGAAACCGACATCTCCGATGCCATCGCCAAGATCGACGGCGACGCCATCGCCGCCGAATTCGAAAAATATCTGCGCCGGAGGGGCCCGGGCGGCTTCGCCCAGTGACCGGGCTGCGCGCGCGTCTGCCCCACGCCGCCCTCTACGCCGGGGGATTCCTCGGCCCGTTCGGCGGCAGCGTGGTCATCTCCATGCTCCCCGAGATCGGAGCCGACACCGGCGTCACCGCCGGCACCGCGGCCACCACCGTCACCGCCTACCTCGGCGTCTTCGCCGCGGCCATGCTGTTCTCCGGAACCCTCGGCGCCCGCTGGGGCCGCGCCCGCACCGTTCGCACCGCCTACCTCGCCTACGCCGTCGTCTCGATCGCCGCCGCACTCGCACCGACACTGCAACTGCTGCTCGGCGCCCGCATGCTCCAGGGCGCCGCCAACGCCTTCACCACACCGCTGCTCCTGGCGGCGCTCGCCGGCCTGGTCCCCCGGGT
This sequence comes from Rhodococcus chondri, assembly GCF_036327435.1. Taxonomy (NCBI): domain Bacteria; kingdom Bacillati; phylum Actinomycetota; class Actinomycetes; order Mycobacteriales; family Nocardiaceae; genus Rhodococcus; species Rhodococcus chondri. Next base: position 13,694 of record NZ_JAUZMZ010000045.1, read on the forward strand.
CCGCCTCGGCCGAGCCCTCGGGCTCTTCGGCGCCATGCAGGCCGCCGGACAGGCCGTCGCACCCCTCATCGGAGGGATCGCGGCCGAGTTCAGCTGGAGATGGGCCTTCGTCGTGCTCGCCGCCGCCGCTCTCGTCCTCGCCGCGATCGGACTGCCCGACACGCTCCGCAGCGACACCACCGACGACACCACCGCCCGCCTGCGCGATGCCCTGACACCGCGCGTGCTCCGCATCGGCCTCGTCGCGCTCCTCGGCTGGGGCGCCCTCGGCGGGCTCGGCTTCCTGCTCGCCTTCCGCGCCGAAGACACCTTCGGCCTCACCCCCGCCCAACGCGGCGCGCTGCTCACCGCCTTCGGCGTCGCCGGCATCCTCACCTCCCGGCACGTCGGCATGCTCATCGACCGCATCGGCGCGCGGCGCACCGTGCTGCTCGGCGCATTGAGCGGCGCCGCCCTCGTCGTGACCGTGGGCACCGTGCCGAGCATCGCCGTCGTCGCCGGAGCATGGTTCCTCGCCGGCCTCGCCTCGCAATGCATCCTGGTCGGCGTCAACACCGCGGTGCTCGGCGATCCCGGCGGTAACCGCGGCGGCGCCGTGTCGGTCGTCCAGTCCTTCCGCTTCGGTGGAGGTGCCGCCGCCCCGCTCGTCGTCACGCCTGTCTACACCGCCGACCCGGCCGCCGCATTCGTCGTGCCCGCCGTGCTGCTCGCGATCCTCGCGCCCCTCGCCATGCCCGGTCCGGTCAAACCCGGCGGCACTCCTGGCAGCACCCGGACCTGACCGGTGAGGACTTCCTGATCGCGGTGTAACGCCCGTGCCGCCGATCCGTCACCGGCAGCGACGACCCTCGACGGCATGACACCGACCCGGACCCACCCGGACACCCCGCGCCGGCGGCTGCTCGTCGTCGGCAACGGCATGGCAGGCGCCCGCACCGTCGAAGAGATCCTCACGCGCGGGGGCCGCGACCGGTTCGACATCACCATGATCGGCGACGAGCCGTACGGCAACTACAACCGCATCATGCTCTCGCACGTCCTCGCCGGGGAGAGCGGCATCGACGACGACCTCGTCCTCCACCCGATGAGCTGGTACCGCGAGAACGGCGTGACCCTCTACGCCGGCGACCGCGCCGTGACCCTCGACCGCTTCGCCAAGACCGTCACCTGCGACTCGGGCCGCACCGTCGAATACGACCTGCTCATCATCGCCACCGGCTCCAACACGTTCTTCCCCAACATGGACGGCCTCCGCGAGGCCGACGGACGGCTCGGCCGCGGCGTGTTCGGGTTCCGCAACCTCGCCGACACCAACGGCATGCTGCAGATGGCCGACGCCCGCGACGACATGTCCGCCGTGGTCATCGGCGGTGGCCTGCTCGGGCTCGAAGCCGCCTACGGACTACGCACCCAAGGCCTGGCCGTCACGATCGTCCACTCCCCCGGGCACCTCATGAATCAGCAACTCGACGAACGCGGCGGCCGTGTCCTGCGCACCGAGATCGAAAAACTCGGCATCACCGTGCACACCGGCACCCGCACCACCGCGATCCTGCGCGACGACCACAACGACGTGACCGGCGTCCGCTTCGCCGACGGCACCGTCGTCGACACCGACATGATCGTCGTCGCCGCCGGAATCCGCCCCAACACCGAATTCGCGCGGGGCGGAGGACTCGTCGTCGAACGCGGAGTCGTCGTCGACGACCGGCTGTGCTGCGAAGACGAATCGAGCGTGTACGCCGTCGGCGAATGCGTCCAGCACCGCGGCGAGGTCTACGGACTCGTCGCGCCCGTGTGGGAGCAGGCCGTCGTCCTCGCCGAGCACCTGACCGGCACCGACCCCGACGCCACCTACGAAGGATCCCGCACCAGCACCAAACTGAAGGTCGCGGGGATTGACGTCGCGGCCATGGGCATCAAGGGCCCCGAACACGAAGACGACGAGTTCGTGCAGTTCTACGATCCGCGCAGCGGCGTCTACAAGGCGGTCGTCGTCCGCGACGACACCCTCGTCGGCGCCACGCTGCTCGGCGACATCGGCAAGGCGTCGATGCTCGGCCAGGTCTTCGACGGCAAGATCGACATGCCCGCCGACCGCGCGGCGCTGCTGTTCGACCTCGGGGAACCCCGAGGCGCGGAACTGGCCGCGGACCTGCCCGACGACACCCGGGTATGCATCTGCAACGGCGTGAGCAAGGGCGACATCGTCGCCTGTGTCCACGCCGGTGCCACCACCGTCGCCGACGTGTGCGGCAGAACGCGGGCCGGGAAGGGCTGCGGATCGTGCAAGAGCCTGGTTTCCGACCTCGTCGCGTGCGCGGCGGGCGGTGCGCTGCAGGAAGATCCCGCCGCGAACTGGTATGTGCCGTGCATCCCGCTGGCGAAACCGGAGCTGATCGCCGCGATCCGCGACCGCAACCTGCGCGCGGTGTCGCAGGTCTTCGCCGAGCTCGCACCCGGCGGGCGGGAGGACGCTTCCGCGAAGATGCCGCTCGCCTCGCTGTTGCGCACCATCTGGGGGCCCGACTGGGTCGACGAGCGCGGCGCGCTGTTCATCAACGACCGCGTGCACGCGAACATCCAGCGCGACGGCACCTTCGCGGTGGTCCCGCAGATGAAGGGCGGCGTCACCACGCCCGAGCAGCTGCGTCGCATCGCCGACGTCGCCGACAAGTATTCGGTGCCGATGGTCAAGGTCACCGGAGGTCAGCGCATCGACCTGCTCGGTATCCGCAAGGAGGATCTGCCGAAGGTGTGGGCGGACCTCGGCATGCCGTCCGGCTACGCCTACGGCAAGAGTGTGCGCACCGTGAAAACCTGCGTCGGCAGCGACTACTGCCGATTCGGTCTCGGCGACTCCACCGGCCTCGGCATCGCCATCGAAGACCGCTTTCAGGGTCTCGAAACACCCGCGAAGCTCAAATTCGCGGTCGCGGGTTGTCCCCGCAACTGTTCCGAAGCCTTGTGCAAGGACTTCGGTGTCGTCGCGGTCGGTGACGGCTGCTGGGAGATCTATGTCGGTGGCGCGGCCGGCGCCCACATCCGCAAGGGCGACCTGCTGGCCACCGTCGGCTCCGGTGAGGCGGTGCTCGCCGTCGCCGGCCGGTTCATCCAGTACTACCGCGAGAACGCGAAGTGGCTCGAGCGGACCTACGACTTCGTGCCCCGCCTGGGGCTCGACCGTCTGCAGGCCCTGCTGATCGACGACGAGGAGAACATCGTGACCGGACTGGACGAACGCATCGCCGCGGCGGTCGGGGGGTACCGGGACCCGTGGCTGGAGCGCACGGCACCGAAATCGCCGGCCCAGTTCGTGCCGGCACTGCCGCTGCTGCCACTTCCCCAGGTACCGGTCCGATGACCGCGCTACACGACTCCGCGAGCGTGACCGGTATCGACGTCGGTGCCGTCACCGACCTGACCCGCGGCGAAGGCCGCACCTACACCGTCGACGGCACGCAGATCGCGGTGTACCTCCTGTCCGACGGCACGGTGCGCGCTACCGACGCGATGTGTCCGCACCGGGGCGGACCCCTCGCCGACGGCCAATTCGACGACGGCGTGGTGGTCTGTCCTCTTCACCAGTACGCATTCGCCTTCGCCACGGGAGCCTGTACAAGCGCCGGGATCGATCCGGTGCGCACCTACGACGCGCACGTGGTCGACGGCCGGATCCGCCTCACACTCGGATAATTCGCCATTACCGTAAGGCGCCTCCTCCGAAAGGATCCCGAATGACACCCGTCCTCGTGGTCGAACAACGGTCGGTGATCGCGGCGCCCACCGCCGACGTGTGGGCGCGCATCACCGACCCCCAGGGCATCAACGACGAACTGGCCCCTCTCCTGGTCATGCGCATGCCGCGCTCCGCGCGTGGGTTGACCATCGACAACGTGCCTCCCGGTCGGCCGCTCGGTCGTGCATCCCTGCTGTTGCTGGGCGTACTTCCGATCGAATCCGACAACCTCTCGATCGCCACCATCGAGCCGGGCAGATCCTTCCATGAGAAGTCCACGATGGTGACCCTGCGGCGGTGGGAACACGAACGCAGCCTCACGTCGGATGCCGCCGGGTGTACGCACCTCCACGACCGGCTCACGTTCGAGCTCCGCGCTCCCCTGGCTCGCATTCCCTACGCGCCGGCGTCGGCACGCCGGATCGTGGAGGCCCTGTTCGCCCATCGCCATCAGCGGCTTGTCCGGCACTTTGCGGCGCGATCGAATTCTGTTGCGCAGAGGATTCGGCGTGGTGTGCTGTGGTGGGCGTGTCGGTGAGTGGTGAGTGGTGTTCTGTTTATTTTGCGTTTCCGTCATGTCCGGAATACTTTGCTGGGTTCGGTGACCGATGCTGTGCTTCGACTACCGAACAAGAATTTCGGTTGGCCTGCTGTTCGAACCTGGCTGCATCGCCCGGGCAAGTTTCGGGTGCCGTCGGGAGGCACTCCCCTTCACACCCGTTGCGCGCTCGTTACGCCGTATCCCCCGGCCCTTCCCCTCTGCGCTGCTCAGCGCAGCCGACAGGCCTCTGCGCGTGTTACTCAGCCGGGCCGGTCGGTGCGGTTTGCACCCACCGATTCGAGCCACTCCCCGGCTCCCCGACCATCCGGGCTCCGGATCCCGACATAGCCGTCGGGCCGGACGATCACCACACCGGCACCCGGCCGACTCTGGATTCGGTGGACGCGTACGAACCTGCGGTCGAGGGAGGGAGCCGGCGACCAGCGGGCGTCGCGGGACAGCAGGACGTGGAACCCCGGCGTGGCGGTCAGATCGTGCAGGGAGCGACGGACGCCGTCCACCGTGACCGGGGCCTCGGGCAGTCGCTCCCCCGCCGCTACCGGACCAGGAGAGCCCGACCCGCCGTCGATCGACAACGTGCTGCGCCCGTAGTGCCACCGCAATTGGGAGAGCAACCGAACCCCCTGTGCCTCGAGCCACCGCGGCCGTGGAGTCAGGGGGATCAGGTGCGGTCCCAGGGATGCGAGAGCTCCGCGGCCGAGTCCGGACAGCGGATCCGTCCCGGCTTCGCACCGCAGCAACAGGTCGGTCAGGAGCAGCACGCGCCGGGCGACGTGCCGCCGTTCCTGCTCGTACGACCGCAGCAGGGCACCGTCCTCAGGAAGCCCGCTCCGGGCGGCGAAGGCGAGCTTCCAGCCGAGATTGAGAGCATCCTGAATACCCGCATTCATCCCCTGCCCGCCGGCGGGTGAGTACGCGTGCGCAGCATCGCCGGCGAGAAACACCGGACCGTTCCCGAACCGGGACGCGAGGCGATGTTCGATCGGGACCCGTTCCGACCACGCGACATCCACGACGCGGCATCCCGCACCGGCCACCACCAGGCCGTGCCCGAGTCCCGTGTGGGCTGCCCGGATCCGGCGGCACGAAGGACATCGTCACGGTGCAGACCGGGCAGCACTCGATACCGGATGGACATTCGGTGGCTCACCAGGGCGAGCGGCCACCACAAGGCGCGGACGTAGTCCTCGGCGGCGCGGGCTCCGTCCCACTGATAGAGCCCTCGATACCGTCCGTGCTCGTCCGCCGCCACCCACAGTTTCGAGACGAAACCGGGAAATCCCGCGAACAGAGGTGTGTTGAGCAGGCTCTCTGCTCGAAACAAGGCATGCCCACGCCGGCCGTTTCTCGATAGACGACAGCCGTGGTGCCGTCGGCGAACGTCATTCCTAGCCCTACGTGCTCTCGCGGTAGGTGTAACCGCCTATGGGCCAGCAGCTCGACGGTCCGTGCTGCGCAACGGGCGATTCGCGGCAGGGCCTTCACCACCGCTCCCCTTCGCCGCGATCAGTCCGCGGTCGGCAGCGCACGCAACGACTTCACGGTCGAGTCGAGTGCTTGTGCTGCTTCGGCGCCCTTCTTCACGAAGTGACGGGTGTAGTACGAAACGTGCTCCTCGTGCTCATGGAAGTGGTGAGGGGTCAGCACGACGGAGAACACCGGGACATCGGTATCGAGCTGGACTCGCATGAGTCCGTCGATGACCGCGGTCGCCACGAAATCGTGCCGGTAGATGCCCCCGTCCACGACCAGACCCGCCGCGACGATCCCCGCGTAGCGACCCGTCCGGGCCAGACGCGCCGCGTGCAGCGGAATCTCGAAGGCTCCCGGCACCTCGAAGAAGTCGAGATCGTCGGAAGACCATCCGAGCGAGACGATCTCGTCGGAGAACCCGCTCTTCGCCCGGTCGACGATGTTGCGATGCCATGTGGCCTGGACGAATGCGATCCTGCCGGCGCTGTCACTCATGATGACGAAGTTATCGCATGCGCCCTTCCGTTTCGGGGGCGGACGTTGTCGAATTCTTCGGTGCCGGGCCGGAATTCTATGAAATTCTGTATTCCGTACGGCACAGAGTGGGTACAGTGACGAGTGTGACTTCCCCGAGCGACGCCCTCGACGCCGCCGAATCCGCCGCCGGTCCGCGGCCGGAGCGGCATATCGACATCTACCGTCGGGCCGCCTCCTGCCTGGAGGCATGCCTGCCGCTCGGATGGAACCTGTCCTCGGACCGTCCCCGCTCCCCCGAGGCACCCAAACGGCTCGTCGTCACCGCACCCGACGGTGAGTCGGCGTCCTTCGCGATCATCACGTCGCGGGGCGTGCTCAGCGGTGACGTGGCGCGTATCACCGCCGAACTGTCCGAGTCCGATCGCGGCTTCGTCTGCGCGCACTATCTCTCCGACCCGGTGCGCCGGCAACTCGACCAGCACGGCATCTCCTATGCGGACGCCACCGGCAACCTCGCGCTCGTCGCAGCCCGCCCCGCAATCTGGGTCCGCAACCGCGGTGCCGACGCGGATCCGTGGCGGGGCCCGGGACGCCCGTCCGGCGTCCTGACCGGGGAACCGTCGGATCGGGTGGTGCGAGCCCTCGCCGACCATGTCGGCGACATGACCGTGCCCGAACTGATCAAGCTCTCGGGCTCGTCGACCGGCGCGACCTACCGCGTCGTCGAAGTCCTCACCGAGCGCGAGTTCGTACGCCGGATCCCGCGCGGCCACCTCACCACAATTCGCTGGGAGCCGATGCTCCGGGCGTGGGCTGCCGAGCGAAAAGTATGCGCCACAAGACACTTCACTGCTCCACAGGGTCTCGATGCGGTCCGCCGGGAGCTCACCGAGCGGATCGACATCTCCTATGCGCTCACGGGCATCGGGGCCACCGACTACGCCGCCCCGGAGGTGCTCGAGGTGTATGCGGACGACCCCGACGAGTTCGCCGGGACGCTGGGGTTGCGCCCCCTGGAGCGCGGCGGCGACGTCGTCGTGGCGATTCCGTGGACGCCGGTTGTGTTCGAACGCATGGATCGCCGTGGCGGCCTGCGGTACGCGGCTCCCGCACACGTCTACGCGGATCTGCTGGCGGGCCCGTTCCGCAACCGGAACGCCGCCGAACACCTGCTCGCCGCGCTCACCTCGGACGAATCCCGCTGGCGTCGGCCGGTGCACTGATCGGCCCGAGACCTCGGACCGCCGGTGTAGTGTTCGATTGATAGCATGAACAAGGCCCGACGAAACCGCCGGCGGTCGAAAACCGCTGGCACACAGCCTGACACGACAGGAGGTTCGGTCGCATGGATTCGGCCTCGACCGTCGGAGAGCTCCCTCGCGCACTCGACGCCGCAGCACTGACGGATCGGCTGGACGGCCGTCGCCCGGCCGCCTTCCTCGACTACGACGGGGTCCTGTCCCCGATCGTGGAACGACCCGAGGACGCGGTGCTGTCCGACAGGATGCGCACCGTCGTGCGCGAACTGGCCGACCGGTGCCCGGTGTGCATCGTCACCGGCCGCGACCGCGAGGTCGTGCAGCAGCTCATGGGGATGGACGATCTGGTCGTCGCCGGCAGTCACGGGTTCGACATCTGGGATCCCGAGAAGGGCGAGGTGTCGCACACCGCCCTGAGCGACTTCACCGGACTCGTGGGCGACACCACCGCGACACTTCGCGACCGCGTGGGCGGCATTCCCGGGGTGACGATCGAACCGAAACGCGCGTCGGTCGCGGTGCACTATCGGCGCGCCGCTCCGGAGGCTCGCGTCGAGGTCGAGCAGATCGTCCGCGCGCTGCTCGCCGAGCATCCCGACCAGCTTGCCGTCGTGCCCGGGAAGATGGTGTACGAGCTCAAACCCGCCATCGACTGGAACAAGGGCAAAGCGGTTCTGCACCTGATCGACGTGCTCGGACTCGGTTCCGACGATGTCGTACCGCTGTATCTGGGCGACGACATCACCGACGAGGACGCCTTCCGGGCATTGCGCGGACGCGGGATAGGCATCCTCGTTGGCAGCCCCGACGATCCCGAGATGACCGACCGCACCACGGAGGCCGAGTTCGTACTCGCGACGGTCGACGAAGTCGAGCAATTTCTGTCGAATCTGGCCAGGTAGCCGCGCACACAGACCCCCACCGGCAACGCAGGAGGAAAACGTGTACGACCCGGAGTTCACCCTCGACTACGCCCATTTCGACAGTGAGGCGGAGGGACTCCGGGAAGCGCTGACCTCGACGGGCAACGGCTACTTCTGCACGCGGGGCACCGCCGAGTGGGAAGACATGGGTGAGGTCCACTATCCCGGCACCTACTCGCACGGGTGCTACAACCGCGAAACCACCATCATGGGCGGGCGGCCCGTCCTCAACGAAGATCTCGTCAATCTCCCGAATTGGCTGGTCCTGAAGCTTCGTATCGAAGGTGAGGACGCCATCCGTCTCGAGACCGTCGATGTGCTGTCCTACCGCCACATCTACGACATCCGCACGGCGACCGTCATCCGGGAGGTGCGGTTCCGCGACCGGAAGGGTCGCGAAACCTCCCTGCACAGTCGCCGTTTCGTGAGCATGGCCCACAGTCACCAGGCCGCACTGTCGTGGACGTTGACCCCGGAGAACTGGTCGGGACGGGTCGAACTGGTCTCCGCGCTGGACGGGCGCGTGACCAACCGCGCGGTCGCGCGCTACCGCGATCTGGAGGGGCGGCACCTCGACCCGGTCTCCCCCCGTACGTTCAGTCCCGAAACCATCGCGCTGAAGGTGCAGATCCGGCAGTCCGACATCTACATTGCCCAGAGCGCCCGCACCTGCGTGTTCCGGGACGAGGATCGCGAGCCGCTCGAGGTCGACCGCGAGCTGTATCAGATGGAGGACTACATCCAGCAGGTTCTCGAGTTCGACGTCACCGAGGGTGTGCCCGTACGGGTGGAGAAGATGGTGGCGATGTTCACCTCGCGCGACGACGCGATCACCGAACCGCTCGCCGCCGCCGGTCGTCATGTGCTGCGCTTCCCCGATTTCGCCGAGGCGTTCGACGACCACAAGGCGGCGTGGGACGAGCTGTGGGACATCTGCGACGTCCGGTTGCCGAAGGAGCCCCGCGCGCAGTTGCTGCTCCGGCTGCACGTTTCGCACGTGTTGCAGGTGTGTTCGCGCAACACTGCCAAGCACGACGCGGGTGTCCCGGCACGCGGACTCAACGGCGAGGCGTATCGCGGACATGTGTTCTGGGACGAATTGTATGTGTATCCGTTCCTGGACATGCGGATGCCGGAGGTGACCAAGGGTCTGATCCTGTATCGCTATCGGCGGCTCGGTGAGGCCCGTGCCGCGGCCCGCGAGGCCGGTTACAGCGGCGCGATGTACCCGTGGCAGAGCGGTAGCGACGGCACCGAGGAAACTCAGACCATCCATCTCAATCCGATTTCCGGCCAATGGGATCCGGATCTGAGTCGCAACCAGCGGCACGTGAGCGCCGCGATCTTCTACAACGTCTGGCGGTACTACCAGGCGACCGACGATTTCGATTTTCTCACCGATTACGGCGCCGAGATGATGCTCGAGATCGCGCGTTTCTGGACGTCGATCGCCCACTACAATCCGCAGCGCGACAGGTACGAGATCCACGGTGTGATGGGACCCGACGAGTTCCACGAGCGTTATCCGGCCAGCGACGAGGCGGGACTGCGCAACAACGCCTACACGAATGTCATGGTGGCGTGGATTGCGGCGAAGGCACTCGAGGTACTCGAGCACCTGTCGGTGAGCCGGCAGACGGCGCTGCGGGTGACCGACGCCGAGAGGCACACGTGGGCCCGGATGAGCCGGAAGATGTTCGTTCCGTTCCACGACGGGGTGATCAGCCAGTTCGAAGGATACGAGGAACTCGAAGAACTCGACTGGGAGCATTACCGTTCGTCGTACCCCAACGTGCAGCGCATGGATCGGATTCTCAAGGCCGAAGGCAAGGATCCCAATCGGTACAAGCTGGCCAAGCAGGCCGACACGGTGATGTTGTTCTTCTTGTTCGACGACAACGAGTTACGGCCTCTGTTCGAGCGTCTGGGATATCGGTACGACCGGGAACTGATGCGGCGCACCGTCGACTACTACGACCGGAGGACCTCGCACGGGTCGACGTTGAGTTTCGTCACCTATGCGGGTGTGCTCGCGGGTTTCGATCCGGTGTCGTCGTGGGAGCGGTTCCTGGTGGCCCTCGAGAGCGATGTCAGTGATGTGCAGGGCGGCACCACCAAGGAGGGCATCCACATGGGGGTCATGGCCGGCACCCTGGATCTGCTGCAGCGCTACTACGTCGGGGCACGGATCTACGGTGGTGTGCTGATGTTCCGGCCGCAGCTGACCGATCGTCTCGACGGCGTGTCGTTTTCGATGCGCTATCTGGGCACTCCCCTGCGCGTGCAGATCCACGGGGACAAACTCTCGGTGCTGGCCGAGGCCGAGGGTTTCCGTGTGCCGGTGCGGGTGGGTATCAACGGCGACGTCGTCGAGCTCGGCCCCGGTGAGTCGTGCCAGTTCCGCATTCCGCCCGCCCCGGAGTACGCAGACACGTAGCGAGGACGAACAGATGACTTCCGACAGGTCCCCGGGGTACGGCGCAGTCATTTTCGATGTCGACGGCGTGCTGGTGGCGTCACCGCACGAACAGGCGTGGCGGGAGTCGCTGTGTGAGCTGATGACCGGAGAATGGTCCGCAGTTCGCGACCGCACCACGTGGTCGGAGGATGCGTTCAGCTCGCAGGTCTACCGGCAGGTGATGTCCGGAAAGCCACGGATGAGCGGAGCGCTCGCCGGCCTCCAATACTTCGGTGTACCGGACGCCACCGAGCGGGCCCCGGTGTACGCGGATCTCAAACAGCGGGTGCTGCTCCGGTTGATCGACGAGCGCCGGTTCCACGCGTATCCCGATGCGCTCCGCTTCGTGCTGGCCGTACGCGGTGCGGGTATGGCGATTGCGGCGGCGTCGTCGTCGAAGAATGCGCATCGGTTTCTGCGGGCGATCCGGCTCGACCTGTTCGCGCGCGAGAGCAGTGCGGGACGTGAGCGGCTCCCCGAGGGCATGACGCTGCTCGACGCGTTCGATGCGGATCTGTCGGGGCGCGATTTCGCGCAGGGCAAGCCGAACCCGGAGATCTTCCTCGCCGCTGCCGCCGAACTCGACGTGGCGCCCTCCGCGTGCGTGGTGGTCGAGGATGCGGTCAGCGGGATCCAGGCCGCGAAGGCGGGCACGATGGTGGCGCTGGGGACGGCTCGCGCGGGCGACGAGACCGATCTGGAGCGTGCCGGCGCGGATCTGGTGGTGAGCACGCTCGACGATGTGGACGTGGAGGCGTTCGTCACCGGCCGGTTGATCCGCCGCTCGGGGTGACCGCCCGGCACGGCCGGGTCGGCGCGGGTCGAGTCGGTGCGCTCAGCGCGAATCGATTCCCTGCCAGTGCCAGTCGGCGATCTCGGGGAGATCCTCGCCGTGCGCGCGGATGTACTGGCCGTGCTCGATGAGTTTGTTCTTCAGATGTTCGCGCGCATGCGCTGCGACAGGTTGGATGCGCGCCACCCGGTCGATGACGTCCTTGGCGAGGTTGAACCGGTCGATCTGGTTCATCACGCACATGTCGAACGGTGTGGTGGTGGTGCCTTCCTCCTTGTAGCCGCGCACGTGGAAGTTGTCGTGGTTGGTGCGGCGGTAGGTGAGCCGGTGGATGAGCCACGGATAGCCGTGATACGCGAAGATCACCGGCTTGTCGGTGGTGAACAGGGCATCGAAGTCGGTGCCGGACAGCCCGTGGGGGTGTTCGCGGTCGTCCTGCAGCCGCATGAGGTCGACGACGTTGACCACCCGGATCTTCAGGTCGGGGAACCATTCGAGGAGAATTTCGACGGCGGCGAGGGTTTCCATCGTCGGGACGTCCCCGGCGCAACCGAGGACGACGTCCGGTTCGACACCTCTGTCGGTGCCTGCCCACTCCCAGATGCCGATACCTTTGGTGCAGTGGACAATTGCGTCGTCCATGTCGAGATACTGCAGCTCGGGTTGTTTTCCGGCGACGATGACGTTGACGTACTGCCGGGAACGCAGGCAATGGTCGGCCACGGACAGCAGGGTGTTGGCGTCGGGTGGGAGATACACGCGGATCACGTCGGCTTTCTTGTTGACGACATGATCGATGAATCCGGGGTCCTGGTGCGAGAATCCGTTGTGATCCTGCCGCCACACGTGCGAGGTGAGCAGGTAGTTCAACGACGGGATCGGTCTGCGCCACTGGATGTCGTTGGTGGTGCGCAGCCATTTGGCGTGCTGGTTGAACATCGAGTCGACGATGTGGATGAACGCCTCGTAGCACGAGAACAGGCCGTGCCGCCCGGTGAGGAGATACCCTTCGAGCCAGCCCTGGCAGGTGTGCTCGGACAGTATCTCCATCACCCGCCCGTCCGGTGCGAGCCGCTCGTCGCCGGGAAGGATTTCCGCGTTCCAGGTGCGCGCGGTCGCTTCGAGGACGGTGCCGAGACGATTGGAATTGTTCTCGTCGGGCGCGAACATGCGGAACGTGCTCATGTTGCCGCGCATGATGTCGCGCAGGAATGCGCCCAGCACCCGGGTGGATTCGGCGCTCTCCGAGCCCGGGGACCCGACCGGTACGGCGTAGTCGCGGAAGTCGGGCAGCGCGAGGTCGCGGACCAGCGGGCCGCCGTTGGCGTGCGGATTGGCGCTCATGCGACGCGTGCCGCGGGGGTGCAGGTCGCGGATCTGCGCGGCGGGGGCACCGTCCTCGTCGAACAATTCTTCGGGCCGGTAACTGCGCAACCATTTTTCGAGGATGTCGCGGTGATCGTCGTCGTTGCGGGCGTTGGCGAACGGCACCTGGTGAGAGCGCCAGGTGCCTTCGACCGGTAGGCCGTCGACCTGCGCGGGCCCGGTCCAGCCCTTGGGTGAGCGCAGCACGATCATCGGCCAGGCGGGCCGGTCGCTGCGACCCGACTCGCGCGCCTGGTGCTGGATTTCGCTGATGCGGTTCAGCGCTCGGTCCAGCGCGTCGGCGAAACGGCGATGCATGTCGTCGGGGTCGGCGCCTTCGACGACGATCGGGTCGTGGCCGTATCCGCGGAGCAGCCAGTCGAGTTCGTCGTGGTCGATGCGGGCGAGCACGGTGGGGTTCGCGATCTTGTAACCGTTGAGATGCAGGATCGGCAGTACCGCCCCGTCCCGGCGGGGATCGACGAACTTGGTGGAGTGCCAGCTGGTCGCGAGGGCCCCGGTTTCGGCTTCGCCGTCGCCGACGACGGCCGCGACGACGAGGTCCGGATTGTCGAACGCGGCGCCGTAGGCGTGCGAAAGTGCGTAGCCGAGTTCGCCGCCCTCGTGGATGGATCCGGGGGTCTCGGGGGCCACGTGGCTGGGGATGCCGCCGGGGAAGGAGAACTGGGTGAAGAGTCGTTCCATCCCGGCTTCGTCGCGGGACACGTCGGGGTAGATGTCGCTGTAGGTGCCTTCGAGCCAGCTCGCGGCGACCGGGCCCGGCCCGCCGTGGCCGGGGCCCATCACGTAGATCATGTTCAGGTCGCGGGCGGTGATCGCCCTGTTGAGGTGGGCGTAGACGAAATTGAGGCCGGGAGTGGTGCCCCAGTGCCCGAGCAGGCGGGGCTTGATGTGCTCGGGACGTAGCGGCTTGCGGAGCAGCGGGTTGCCCATGAGGTAGATCTGCCCGACGGACAGGTAGTTCGCGGCACGCCACCAGGCGTCGAGGTCGCGCAGTTCGGCGTCGGACAGTGTTGTCGGAGCGGCGGAGCGGGGTGCGGTCTGCATTGCTCTCCTCGTCGTCGACTGCGCGTGCGTTCGGCGGGGCCGGGCTGTCCACCCTCGCCAGGAACGGTACCCACCCGGCGGTCGTCGCGCCCGGAGAATCGACGGGGCGGACGTGCCCTCGTCCGGTGGCAGCGGAACCGGTTCAGAGGCCGAGCCGGGTGACCGCGTTGCCGACCAGACCCGCGTGGTGGCGGCTGTACAGCGCGACCATGCGTTCGTCGGCGTGGCCGGTCTGGGTCATGATCGTCTGGGTGGTGGCGCCGCCGCGCACGGCCTGGGTGACGAAACCGGCGCGCAGACTGTGACCGCCCAGTGTCGCGACCAGATCGGGGCTGAAACCTGCCCGACGTGCGCGGCGCTGGATCATCGAGTGCACCGATTGACCGGACAGGGCGGTGTCGCCGAGCGAGCCGGACCGGTGCACGGGCCGGAACAGGACGCGCTCGGACGTCGGTGTCACGGTGGCGGACAGGCCACGGCAGCAGTGTTCGGCGAGTTCGTCGTCGCCGGCTGCTGCGAGCAGTTCGGCGACCGCGTCGCGTCCGCCCTCGTCCCACGTGTCGAGCACGACGCGCCACCGCCTGTAGGCGCAGACGGGGCAGGTGTGCGGGTCGATGCCGTGCGGGAGGGTCACGGTGCGGCCGGTGGCGTTGCGATCGGTCTTGGAGCGGCGCACGGTCACATACAGGCCGTCGGCGCGGTGGGCGACGACGTCGGCGACGGTGAGGGCCGTCAGTTCGGAGCGGCGCAGTGCCCCGGCGAGGCCCATCAGCAGCAGCGCGGCGTCGCGCCGTTCCGCGGCGCGTCCGGACCAGGGGCCGGTCGCCGCGGTCGCGCGCATGTGCCCGAGGATGGTGCGGATGTCGTCGGTCAGCAGCGGGGTACGGCGGGCCGGTGGGGTGGCGCGGCTGCGGCGGATACCCCGCAGCAACTCACGGACCGATTCGTGCCGACCGGGTTCGGCGTATCCGGCGAGGGCGTGCATCTTGTTGACGGTCGAGACCCAGCGCGACAGCGTCGACGGGGCGTAGGCCCAGCGTCCGTCGCTGCGCACCTCGCCGGACTTCTCGGCGAGGAACCAGGCGAGCTGGTCGGGGGTCGCCGGCATCGGGGTGTGTCCGGTGGTGGTGCACCAGCGGCTGAAGATGGTCCAGTCGCTCAGGTGCGCGGCGCGGGTGTTGTCGGAGGCCGCTTGGTCGCGGAGTCGGCGCATGGTCTCGGCGACGGTGTCGGGTATGCGGGGCACGCCGGTGTCGAGGTCGCCGGCCGGTGCGACATGGGGTGCGGGATCGCTGGTCACGGGGGTTCCTCAGGTTTGGTTGACGCGCTGGACCCGCAGGTCGCGGGCGAGGTGGTCGCGTTGTTCGATCACGAGACGCCGCAGTGCCGCGGGCGCGTCGGTGTTGGTTGCGAGCCAGCCGTCGACGGCGTCGAGGGAGCCGGTGTCGGGAAAGAGCCCGAGCACGATGCGGCGGGCGATTTCGATGCTGCGCTCGGTCCAGGTTTCGCGCAGCACCGCAAAATAGTCCGCGTCGTAGGGCGAGGTCAGCTCGCGGCGGGAGCCGGCACGGAACCCGGCGATGGTGGCGTCGAGCTGGTCGTTGGTGAGGGTGTGGTCGGCGAAGATCGAGGCCCAGGCGTGCGCTTTGACCTCGGCACGGGGCCGCGCGGCCAGGGCACGCAGGTGCGCGGTACGGCCGGTGGCGGTGTCGTCACGGCTCAACTCGTCGTCGAGATCGGATTCGTCGGCGTAACCGGTGGCGGCGAGCGCGGTCCACAGCGACCAGCGCAGATCCGGGTCGAGCGCCAGCCCGTCGGGTGCCGCACCGTCGAGGACGGCACGGATGTCGGTGGCGCGGTGCTCGTCCATCGCGGCCGCCGCGGCGACCGCGCGGGCGAAGGCGAGCTGCGCGCCGCTCGACGGGGCGGCGGCGTGCAAGGCGTCCCACACGGCCTCGAGCCATGCGGCGCGGGCCGCCGGTCGTGCCGGCGGCGGTAGATAGTGCTCGATCGCGGTGGGCGCGTTGGACAGCACGGCGGTGAGCAGGGCCGCGTTGGTTTCGGTGCGCGAGAATCGTTGCGCCATCGATAGATAGCGGGAGGCGGCGAGCTCGCCGTCGCGGGTGGCGTTCCACAAGGCGGACCAGATCAATCCGCGTGCGAGCGGGTCGCGGACCCGATCCAGGGACGCGTCGACGGTCGCGAGGGATCGTTCGTCGAGCCGGACCTTGGCGTAGGTGAGGTCGTCGTCGTTGAGCAGGGTCAGTGGCGCCGCGGGCAGGTCGAGGCGGGTGCGGGCGTCGGTGATGTCGAGTTCGATGCGCCGGGTGCGGACGAGGTCACCGGCGGCGTCGACGTCGTACAGGCCGACGGCGAGCCGGTGCGGTCGCGGGTCGGTCTGGACGATGTCGTAGCCGCCGTCGGTGGCCGGTTCCAGGCTCACGGTGGACACCCCGCTGGTCTGGAGCCAGGCGTGGGCCCACTCGGTGAGGTCGCGGCCGGAGGTGGCGGACAGTTCGGTGAGTAGGTCGGCGAGGGTGGTGTTGCCGTAGGCGTGGGCCCGGAAGTAGCGGCGGGCACCTTCGAAGAAGGCGTCGCGGCCGACGTAGGCGACGAGTTGTTTGAGGACGCTGGCGCCCTTGGCGTAGGTGATGCCGTCGAAGTTGAGCTTGGCGGCTTCGAGGTCGACGATGTCGGCGACGATCGGGTGGGTCGTGGGCAGTTGGTCCTGCAGATACGCCCAGGCCTTGCGGCGGTTGGCGAACGCGACCCAGGCGTCGGTGAATTCGGTGGCTTCGGCGCTGACCAGCGATCCCATGTAGTCGGCGAACGATTCCTTCAGCCACAGATCGTCCCACCATTTCATGGTGACGAGGTCGCCGAACCACATGTGTGCCATCTCGTGCAGGATCGTGTTGGCGCGGGCCTGGTGCTGCGCGGCGGTGGCGGCGCCGCGGAAGACGTAGGCCTCGGTGAAGGTGACGCAGCCCGGGTTTTCCATTGCGCCGAGGTTGTATTCGGGGACGAACACCTGGTCGTACTTGCCGAACGGGTACGGGTAGTCGAAATGGTCGGCGTAGAAATCCATGCCCTGCGCGGTGATCGTGAGGATCTCGTCGGCGTCGAGGTGTTCGGCGAGTGAGGCTCTGCAGAACACCTGCAGCGGGACGGTGAGGTCGTGCCGTGTCCACGTCGACTCCGCCCGGTGGTAGGGCCCGGCCACGATCGCGGTGATGTAGGTGGAGATGGGCAGGGTCGGCGCGAAGGTGACCGTCCGATGGCCCTCGGCCCGCCGGTGTTGCTCGATGGCCTGATTGGAGAGAATCCGCCAGTGCTCGGGCGCGGTGACCGTGAACGTGAACGGTGCCTTCAGATCGGGCTGCTCGAAACACGCGAACACACGGCGGGCGTCGGCCGGCTCGTACTGGGTGTAGAGGTAGGTCTCGTCGTCGACGGGATCGACGAAGCGGTGCAGGCCCTCGCCCGATCGGCTGTACCGGCCCGTGGCGGCGACGGTGACGACGTTGATCTCGCCGAGCCCGGACACGGCGATGCGGGATCCGTCGTACACCACCGGAATCCGGTTGCCGTTGACGGTGACGGTTTCGACCGAGTCGCCGAGGAAGTCGATCCAGGTCTCGGTCGTGGAGGCGGTGAACTCGATCGTCGTCACCGTGGGGAAGCCGCGGCGGCGCGAGTCGACGGCGCCACGCAGGTCGAGTTCGACGTGGTAGGAATGCACGTCGACGGCGCGGGCGCGCGCCGCGGTTTCGGTTCGGGACAGGTTCGCGGAACTCACGTGTCCGATCCTGCCACTGCTGTGCCACGTTCTCGGTCATCCCGCCCGGCGTGCCTGCAACCGACAGACGTGCCGGAGTTGCAGGTCAGGCCTTTGGGTCTGCCTCGTTGACGATCGGCCGCCGGGCGCCGCAACCCTGTCGGCGTGCCTCCTGTGTCCAGTCTTCTCCCTGTGGGATTACCGGAGACACGCCGCCCGGTAGCGCTGTCAGCCGCCGAGAACCTCGGCCGCGGGGGTGGACGGGCGTCCGATGAGACGACGGAGGTCGTCACGGTCGGTGTCGAGGGCTCCCGCAGCGATTCCGGCGTCGGAATCGGCGAGAATCTGCGCGAATTGTGCTGGCACTCCGGCGCCTTCGAGGACCTTCACGTACTCGTCCTGGGGCAGGTCCTTGTACGCGACGGGCGCGCCGACAACGGCGGAGAGTATCTCCGCGATGTCGGGGTACGTCAGGTGCTCGCCGCCACCGAGTTCGTAGGTTTTGCCTGCGTGGCCCTCGGTGGAGAGAACAACCGCGGCGGCCTCGGCGAAGTCCTTGCGGGAGGCGCCGGCGATACGTCCGGTGCCGGCCGACCCGAACAGGGCACCGGTGGCCTTCGCGGTGTCGACGGCCGATTCGTAGTTCTCCCAGTACCAGCCGTTGCGCAGCAGTGTGTGGGCGATGCCGGACTCGGCGAGCAGGTTTTCGGTGGCCTGATGCTCGACCGCGAGTGCCAGGGGGCTGGTCTCGGCTCCGAGGAC
>NZ_JAUZMZ010000046.1:0-31868 GCF_036327435.1 Rhodococcus chondri
GTCGTCAACGTCGCCTCCAAGTGCGGGCTGACGCCGCAGTACACCGCGCTCGAGCAGCTCGCGCAGGACTACGCCGACCGTGGCCTGTTCGTCGTCGGCGTGCCGTGCAACCAGTTCATGGGTCAGGAACCGGGCACCGCCGAGGAGATCCAGGAGTTCTGCTCCACCACCTACGGCGTGAGCTTCCCGTTGCTCGAAAAGGTCGAGGTCAACGGTGAGAATCGGCATCCGCTGTACGCCGAACTCACCCAGCACCCCGATGCGGACGGCGAAGCCGGCGACATCCAGTGGAACTTCGAGAAGTTCGTCATCGCTCCCGACGGCACCGTCGTGAACCGGTTCCGCCCGCGCACCGAGCCGGACGCCCCCGAGGTCATCGACGCCCTCGAAGCAGTCCTGCCGGCCTGACGTCGATATGTTCTCGCTCGAAGCGCGTACCGCGCTCTACGACATCATCCGCATGCGCCGCGACGTGCGCGCCGAGTTCGCCGGTGAACAGGTCGCCGAAGACGTGCTCATGCGCGTCCTCGCTGCGGCACACCAGGCACCGAGCGTCGGCAACACCCAGCCGTGGGATTTCGTGGTCGTCCAGGATCCGCAGCGGCTCAGCGAGTTCGCCGAGCACGTAGCCGGATGCCGGAAGGCCTTCGCCGACTCGCTTCCGGAGGAACGGCGGAGCACCTTCGACCCCATCAAGGTCGAGGGCATCGCCGAATCCGGCACCGGCATCGTCGTCACCTACGACCCCTTGCGCGGCGGCAAACACATCCTCGGCCGGCACACGATCGACGAATCCGGCCTGTTCTCGGCCGTGCTCGCGATTCAGAACCTCTGGCTCGCAGCCACCGCCGAGGGACTCGGCGTCGGCTGGGTGTCGTTCTACGAGGAGGAATACCTGGCCGACTTCATCGGGGCCACCGACCCGGTGCGGCCGATCGCGTGGCTGTGCGTCGGTCCGGTCACCCGCCTGCAGGAGGTTCCGGACCTCGAGCGGTTCGGGTGGCGCAGCGGACGCGCCCTCGAGGAGGCTGTCCACCGCGACACGTTCGGATAAGGCACCGGGCCGGGGCGCCCTACAGCGCGGTGGCGACCTTCCACGCCGAGTGGATCGCACCCTCGATGTAGTCGACCGCCCCGGCGTCGCCGACCACGCGGACGTCGATACCGGCGGCGCCCAGGTCGTCGGCCAGCGGTGCCGCAGCCGAGACACCGGATGCGACGACGACCATCCGGGCAGGCGCGGACATCGTCCGGCCGTCGACGGTGAACTCCACAGTTCTCCGCGTGATCCGCTGCACGGTCGCGTTGCGGTGCACCTCGAGGCCCAGCTCGCGGGCGTGCTTCACGGCGGTCCATCGGCGCGGCATCGCCATCGGCACACCGAGTTGCTGTCCCTCGGCGAGCAGGGTCACCCGGCTTCCTCGCTCGGCCATGAACTCCGCCAGTTCGAGCCCGACCAGCGAGCCGCCGATCACGACGACGTCCTTCGCCATCGGGAGGAACCTCAGGAACTTGCGGCTGAGGGTGCGGATCCGGTCGGGGCTCGTGGTGATGCGGGCCAGCTTGCCGAGTTTGCCCATGGCGCGCAGCACGGCCGACTGATCGGACACGTCGCCGGTCCCCGTCATCAGCGCGCGCATGCTGTCGCCGGTGTGCACGTGGGGGAGGTCGCCGCCGGGCACGGCCGGACGTTCACGCACCGCTCCGGTCGCGACGATCACCACGTCCGGGTTCAGCGCACGCACCGACGCCGCCGTTGCCTCGGTGCCCAGACGCACGTCGATGCCGAGCCGGGTGATCTCGGCCGTCAGCCACTTCAGCAGGCGTTCGTTGTCGGGTGTGGTGAGGGTGGAGAACCAAAGAGTGCCGCCGAGCCGGTCCGCCTTGTCGAGGACGGTGACCCGGTGGCCGCGTTCGGTGGCGACCCGAGCCGCCTCGAGACCACCCGGTCCGGCACCGATCACCACGACGTGCTTGGACGTGGCGCCCCGGACGAACGGGACCAGCGCCTCGTTGCCGAGCGCCGGGTTGACCGCACAGATGGGCGTGGCGTCCCAGAAGTTCTCCTGCACGCACACGTAGCAGTTGATGCACGGGCGGACCTGGGCGGAGCGACCGGTTCGGAGCTTGTCGACCAGCTGGGGGTCTGCCAGGAGCTGGCGACCCATCGCAACGAAATCGGTCCGGCCCTCGGCGATCATCTTTTCACCGACCTCGGGCAGCATGCGGCCGACGGTGATGACCGGGATCGACACGGCGCGCTTGATGACGGTGGCGTTGTCGGTGTAGAAGCCGACCTTGTTCGGCAGAGGGCCGTCGGTGAAGTTCGCGAACGCGTTCAGCGCGGTGCCCGTGACGTGGATGGCGTCCGCTCCGGCCTGCTCGAACAGCACGGCCGCGGCGGCGGCCTCGTCGACGGTGAGACCGTCCGATTCGCCGTACTCCTGGCCGGCCAGCCGCACGATCACGGCGAGGCTGTCGCCGACCTCGGCCTTGACCGCCCGGATCACTTCGCAGGACAGCCGTGCCCGGTTCTCCAGCGACCCGCCGTACCCGTCGGTGCGCTCGTTCGAGTGACGGCTCAGGAAGGCCCCGAGAACGTAGTTGTGGGCGGCGTGGATTTCGACCGCATCGCCACCTGCGGCCTTCACACGGCCCGCAGCTTCGGCGAACATGCGGACCAGCCACTCGAGATCGTCCTGGGTGGCCTCGTGATACGTGGCCTGCTTGCCGCCCTGGATGGCGGCCATCTTCATCAATTCTTCGGGGGTGTTGTCGGCGAGCGCGCTCATGTCGCCCGGCGGCCTCGGTGTGCTCGGAACCAGCTGCGGACGGTCCTGAAGGGTGTCGATGCGGGCCACCTTGCCGTGGTGCGTCATCTGCACGCACAGCTTGCTGCCGGCTTCGTGAACGGCGTCGGCGAGCGCTGCGAGTCCGGGGATGAACCGGTCTTCGGACAGTCCGGGCTCTTTCGTGCTGGCGCAGCCCGCAGGGTAGGCGACCGCGCAGCAGCCGGTGATGATCATTCCGGTGCCCCCCGCGGCGCGGGCGGCGTAATGATCGATATCGCCCTGCTCGATCTCGCCGTCGTCGCAGAGATTCATGTCCATCGCGGGAAGAACTACCCGGTTGTCCAGCGTCAGCGGACCGATGGTGCCGGGGGAGAGCAGGCGGGGGTACGTCTCGTTTCGGACTGTCACAGCGCGAAGTTAATCCTCGGCTCCGCCGGACCGGTTCGGGGGTCTCGATGAACGGGATACCGCGACCGCCGGCACCGCCTCGAACCCGCCCGCCGGATACGCCGCGTAGGCCGGTTCCGTCCCGGTCACGGGTTCGACGGAGTCGGTGGCGGCGAGCAACTCCTCCAGGAAGATCGTCAGTTCGAGCCGGGCCAGTGGTGCGCCCGGGCAGTTGTGGATGCCGCGGCCGTAGAGCAGGTTGTCCGCGGGGTCGCGGTCGAGCCGGAACTCGTCCGGATTCCCGAAGATCGTCTCGTCGCGATTTGCCGACGCCCACAGCACCATGACCCTCTCCCCGGCCGGGATGCGGCGTCCGGCGACAGTGACCTCGCGCGTCGTTCGGCGACGGTTCGCGACGAGGGGCGCGTGCATCCGCAGAATTTCGTCGGACGCCGGCCCGATGAGGTCCGGTTCGGTGCGGAGCCGGTGCTGGATCTCCGGGTGCGCGGCCAGGAACGACACGAGGATGCCGACGCACGATGCGATCGTGCTCAGCTCGCCGACGGTCCAGTTGCGGATCAGCGAGACCAGTTCGGTATCGGACAGCGGCCGGCCGTCGACCCGCTCGGACAGAAGCTCGCTCGTGACGTCGGTGGGCGCGCCCGCTTCGACGGTGCGGCGCTCGTCGAGTTGTTCGCGGATATAGCTGTCGAACTCGACGGCGATCGCGGACATGGCCTCCCGATCCAGGGCGCGTGTCGCCGCCCGGTTCTTGTGGGTCCACTGCTGCAGCGGCTCGTGCAGCCTTTCGGGCCAGCCCATGAAGCGGCACTGGATGTGGTTTGCGAACGGTTCGGCGAGCGCGGACATGACCTCGATCTGCCCGTCCGCCGAACCGGCCACGAGCTGCCGCGCGACCTCGCGGCATTCGGGTGCGAACGCGCTCATCCGGTCAGCGGTGAAGTACTTGTCGTTGATCGCCCGGAACGGCGTGTGCTCGGGCGGGTCCATGCCGTTGGGCACCGACAGGTGTGCCGAGACCCGGTTGCTGAAGGTGTGGTGGTCGTCGAGGATCCGCACGACGTCTTCGTGGCGGAACACCGTCCAATTGCGGTACCGGCTGTAGGCGACCGGGCAGCGGGAGCGCATCTCGTCGTAGGCCGCGATCTGGTTCGATTGCACCGGATCGGAGCGGGGATCCCAGTCCACATGCAGTTCGTCGGTCATCGTCCACCTTCGGTTTCCGGGGTCGAGAGCGCATTTCTTGCGGGGTGCCGCTGTTCAGTGTGTCGACCCGCAGCGTCCCGCGGACAAGGTTTCAGCCCCGCGACAATCTCCGTTCACCGGCGTAGGGCAGGGTCGGGGTCATGAGTGGAGAGCTGATCGTGTCGGTCTCGGGGATCAGGGACGCCACACGCGACGTCGTCGACGACTTCGCGCGGGAGATGAGTGCGCGCGGGGTGCCGTTGTCGCTGTTCGTCGCGCCCCGGCTCAAGGACCACTACCGGTTGGTGAACGATCACGAGACGCAGGAGTGGCTGCTCGAGCGCCGGGAAGGAGGCGACGCGATCGTGCTGCACGGCTACGACCAGGCCGCCACCAAGAGTCGCCGTGCCGAATTCGCGGCCCTGCCCGAACACGAGGCGCGACTGCGGTTGCTCGCCGCGGACCGGGTGCTCGAGGAAACCGGGCTGCGCACCCGGCTGTTCGCTCCGCCCCGCTGGCTGGCCTCGCCCGGCGCGGTGGCCGCACTACCTCGAACCGGGTTCCGGCTCATGGCCGACATCTCCGGTATCCGCGACCTCGATCGCGGCACGGTCACCAAGTCCCGGGTGTTCGGCATCGGCGAGGGCGCGAAGGCCGAACCGTGGTGGTGCCGCGCGATGGTCATCGGCGCCGGCCGCGTCGCCCGGCGCGGTGAACTGTTGCGGCTGGCGATCTCCGCGCCCCACCTCGCGAAGTTCGGGCCGCGGCAGGCGGTGCTCGACGCCGTCGACATCGCGCTGCATCACGGCGCCGAGCCGGCCGTCTACCGCTGGCCGGGCCGCACGGTCGGGCTCGGCGCGGCGTGACACCTGGTGTGGTGACACCCGACGCGGTGATCTCGGTCGTGAGATCGAAACATCACTCCCCGTTCGGTAATACGCCTCGGTAGTGTTTGCACACATGGACGCAGACGTGATCGTGGTGGGGGCGGGGCTGGCCGGTCTGGTGGCCGCGGGTGAATTGATCGATGCCGGGCGCAAGGTTATCCTTGTCGACCAGGAGAATGAGAACAACCTTGGGGGACAGGCCTTCTGGTCGTTCGGAGGATTGTTCTTCGTCGACAGCCCCGATCAGCGACGGCTCGGGATCAAGGATTCGTACGAGCTGGCGCTGCAGGACTGGATGGGCACAGCCGGATTCGATCGCGAGATCGAGGACCGCTGGCCGCGTCGCTGGGCGCAGGCCTACGTCGAGTTCGCTGCCGGTGAGAAGTACGCCTGGCTGAAGCAGCGCGGGCTGAAGATCTTCCCGATGGTCAACTGGGCGGAGCGCGGCGGTTACGACGCGGGCGGACACGGCAATTCGGTGCCGCGGTTCCACATCACGTGGGGCACCGGACCCGCGCTCGTCGAAATCTTCGCCCGCAAGGTACGCGACGGCGTCGACCGCGGGCTGGTGACATTGCGGCACCGCCATCAGGTCGACGAACTCGTCGTCACCGACGGGGCGGTCACGGGTGTGCGAGGCACGGTGCTCGAACCGACGACGGCGGCGCGCGGAGTGCAGTCGTCGCGAACGGGGATCGGCGAGTTCGAACTGTCCGCCGGGGCGGTCGTCGTGACTTCCGGCGGGATCGGCGGCAACTACGAACTCGTCAAGCAGAACTGGCCGGCACGATTGGGGGAGCCGCCGAAGCGCATGCTCACCGGTGTGCCCGCGCACGTCGACGGCCGGATGCTCGAGATCACCGAGAAATCCGGTGGCAACATCGTCAACCGCGACCGCATGTGGCACTACACCGAGGGCATCACCAACTTCGACCCGGTGTGGCCGAATCACGGCATCCGCATCCTGCCCGGGCCGTCGTCGCTGTGGCTCGACGCGACCGGCCGGCGCCTTCCGGTGCCGCTGTTCCCCGGCTTCGACACCCTCGGCACGCTCGAGCACATCATGAAAACCGGGCACGAACACACGTGGTTCGTGCTGGACCAGAAGATCATCGAGAAGGAGTTCAGCCTCTCCGGCTCGGAGCAGAACCCCGACCTGACCGGGCGCGACCTGCGGCTACTGCTCCAGCGCGTCCGTTCCGGAGCCCCCGGGCCCGTCGAAGCGTTCAAGCAGCGAGGGGTCGACTTCGTCGTCCGCGACAACCTCGCCGATCTCGTCGCCGGAATGAACGAGCTGACCCCGGATCCGCTGCTCGACTATGAGCGGGTGCGATCGACCGTCGAAGCGCGCGACCGCGAAATCGCCAACAGGTACACGAAGGACCTGCAGGTGTCGGCGCTGCGCGCGGCCCGCGCGTACAAGCCCGACCGGATCGCGCGCATCGCGTCGCCGCATCGGATCCTTGATCCGAAGGCCGGGCCGCTGATCGCCGTCAAACTGCACCTGCTCACCCGCAAGACCCTCGGCGGTCTCGAAACGGACCTGTCGTCGCGGGTGCTGCAGAGTGACGGGTCGGTGTTCGACGGACTGTTCGCCGCCGGTGAGGTCGCGGGCTTCGGCGGTGGCGGCGTCCACGGATACCGCTCGCTCGAAGGCACCTTCCTCGGTGGCTGCATCTTCTCGGGCCGGGCGGCGGGACGGGCCGCCGCCCGGTGACCGGTCAGAGTTCCTGGTCCTGCTCGTGCTTCAGGACCCGGAACTCGGTGCCCTCGGGAGCCATATCGCTGTACCGGCCGTAGAAGATGCCATTGGCCTGATCGGCGATGATCCCCTGGTGGATGGGTACCGCCACCCGAGGATTCACCGCCCGCAGATAATCCACCGATTCCCAGATCTTCAGCCACGGCGCCGCCGAAGGAAGCGCCAGCACGTCGACCTTCTCGTTCGGGATGTACAGCGAATCGCCCGGATGCATCAGCCGTGCCGGGTTGTCCGCATCGCCGACGAGGTAGGCGGTGTTGTCGATGACGGGCATCTCGGGATGGATGACGGCGTGCCGGCCGCCTGTGCCGCGAACGGTCAACGCGCCGACGGTGAACCGGTCGCCGGGCCGCACCGCCGACCAGTCGCCCTCCAATAGACCCGCCGACTGCGGATCGGAATACAGCGCCGCGCCGGGATTGGCGTCGAGGAGGTCCGGTAGCCGCGCGGTGTCGGCGTGGTCGGGATGCTGGTGGGTGACGAGGATGGCATCGAGGCCGGTGATCCCCTCGAATCCGTGCGAGAAATTGCCGGGGTCGAACAGGATCTTGGTGCCGAGATGTTCGACGAGCATGCAGGAGTGGCCGAAGTGGGTCAGTCGCATGGGTCCGAGTATGCCCTTACCGCGGGGAGAATCGGCTCTTACCGCGGGGAGAATCGGCGCAGCCGCAAGCTGTTGGTCACCACGAACACCGAACTGAACGCCATCGCCCCACCCGCGATCAGCGGATTGAGGAACCCGAGTGCCGCGAGTGGAAGCGCCGCGACGTTGTAGGCGAACGCCCAGAACAGGTTGCCCTTGATGGTGCCCAGGGTGGCGCGTGCCAGCCGG
Organism: Rhodococcus chondri; assembly: GCF_036327435.1. Taxonomy (NCBI): domain Bacteria; kingdom Bacillati; phylum Actinomycetota; class Actinomycetes; order Mycobacteriales; family Nocardiaceae; genus Rhodococcus; species Rhodococcus chondri. The sequence continues at coordinate 7,867 of NZ_JAUZMZ010000046.1, forward strand.
ATCGCATCCGGTGCTGCCCGCAGGTCGCCGCGCACCAGAGTCAGGTCCGATGCCTCGATCGCCACGTCGGTGCCGGTGCCCATGGCCAGCCCCAGGTCGGCGCGGGCCAGTGCCGCGGCGTCGTTGACGCCGTCGCCCACCATCGCCACGACCCGGCCCTGCTCCTGCAACCGCGCGACGACGTCGACCTTGTCGGACGGCAGGACCTCGGCGATCACCTCGTCGATTCCGACCTGTCGTGCGACGGCCTCGGCGGCCCCGCGGTTGTCGCCGGTGAGTAGTACCGGACGGAGCCCGAGCGCGCGTAGTTCGGCGATTGCCGCCGCGGAACCGTCCTTGACGGTGTCGGAAACCACGACGACCGCCCGGATCGCGCCGTCCCATGCGACCCAGATCGGGGTGCGCCCGTCCGCTTCGGCGGCCGCTGCCTGCCCGGCCAGGTCTTCCGGGGCGGTCAGCGACCAGTCGTCGCGCAACCACGACAGCCGGCCCGCGAGCACGGCATGGCCGTCGACCACACCGGAAACGCCACGTCCGCCGTGGTTCTCGAAGTTTTCGACCTCGGCGAGAGGCCGGCCGGTGGCGGCGTGCTCGGCGATCGCCCGGGCGATGGGATGTTCGGACGCATGCTCGAGCGACCCCGCGAGGTGCAGTGCGTCGTCGTCGGCTTCGCCCTCGGCGACGTGCACGGCCGCGACGGCCATGCGACCCGTGGTGACGGTGCCGGTCTTGTCGAGCACGACCGTGTCGATACGGCGGGTGGACTCGAGGATCTGCGGGCCCTTGATGAGGATGCCGAGTTGCGCACCGCGTCCCGTGCCGACGAGCAACGCGGTCGGTGTCGCCAATCCCAGTGCGCACGGGCACGCGATGATCAGCACCGCGACGGCCGCGGTGAACGCCGCCGAGACGGAGTTGTCGGTGAAGAGCAGCCAGCCGGCGAGGGTGAGCAGCGACAGGCCGATGACGATCGGGACGAACACCGCGGAGATGCGGTCGGCCAGCCGCTGGACCTCGGCCTTGCCGTTCTGCGCGTCCTCGACGAGGCGTGCCATCTGCGCAAGCTGGGTGTCGGCACCGACCCGTGTCGCGCGGACGGTCAACCGCCCACCCGCGTTGACGGTCGCTCCGACGACGTTGTCGCCGGGGCCGACCTCTACCGGAACGGATTCGCCGGTGAGCATCGACGCATCTACGGCGGACGTGCCGGAGACGACGACGCCGTCGGTTGCGATCTTCTCTCCCGGCCGGACCACGAAGACGTCGTCGACGACAAGCCGGTCGACGGGAATCCGGGTTTCGGTGTTGTCGCGGAGTACCGCGACGTCCTTGGCGCCCATGTCGAGCAGTGCGCGCAGTGCCGCGCCGGACTGCCGCTTCGCGCGGGCCTCGAAGTAGCGGCCGGCGATGATGAAGGTGGTGACCGCGGCCGCGACCTCGAGATAGAGATGCGGTTCGCCGTCGCCGGAGGCGAACAGGTCGAAACTCATGCGCATGCCGGGCATACCGGCGTGCGTGAAGAACAGGGCCCACAGCGACCACAGGTAGGCGGCGATCACGCCCACCGAGATCAGGGTGTCCATCGTCGCGGCGCCGTGCCGCGCGTTCATCCATGCGGCGCGGTGGAACGGCAGCGCACCCCACACGACGACGGGGGAGGCGAGGGTCAGGCACAGCCACTGCCAGTTGTCGAACTGGAAGGCGGGCACCATCGACAGCACTACGACGGGGACGGCGAGTACCGCCGAGACCGTCAGCCGCTGTTTCCATGCCGCGGCCTCGTCGGACACGGCAGGGGCGGCGTCGGTCGAAGTCGCGTCACCGTCGGAGGTGGCGGGCGGCGCGGGCAGTGCCGCGGTGTAGCCGGTGGCCTCGACGGTAGCGACGAGATCCTCGGGCGTGATGTCGCCGACGTAGCTGACCTTGGCCTTCTCGGTCGCGTAGTTGACGGAGGCGCTCACACCGTCCATCCGGTTGAGTTTCTTCTCGACGCGCGCGGCGCACGAGGCACAGGTCATTCCGCCGATCGTGAGCTCGACGTCGTGCGTGATGTCCGCAGTGGTCATCAGGTGCTCCTTTGATTGCCTGCCGTCATTTATACCCCCAGGGGGTATGTTTGCGCCACTGTTGCCGCCGCGATTCCGGGAGGGGAGGGGTCAGCCGGTAAACTGCGGGATGTCCGGTGTCCGTCTCCGGGCGCGCCGAGCGCCCGCATCTCGGTCGGCCGCCAGCACTACTACCTAGGAGCAGCACGTGGCGCGTGTCGTCGTCGAAGTCATGCCCAAGGCCGAGATTCTCGACCCCCAGGGCCAGGCCATTGCCGGGGCGCTGTCGCGGCTGGGCTTCGCGGGCGTGACCGACGTCCGTCAGGGAAAGCGTTTCGAGCTCGAGGTCGACGGCAGCGTCGACGATGCGCAGCTCGAGAAGATCGCCGAAGCACTGCTCGCCAACACCGTGATCGAGGACTGGGCGATCCGACGAATCGACGGTGAGGCATGAACGCGCGTATCGGAGTCATCACGTTCCCGGGCACGCTCGACGATGTCGACGCGTCCCGCGCCGTGAAGCTCGCCGGGGGTGAGGCCGTGAGCCTGTGGCACGGCGACGCCGATCTCAAGGGCGTCGACGCGGTGATCGTGCCCGGCGGCTTCTCCTACGGCGACTACCTGCGCTGCGGCGCCATCGCCCGGTTCGCTCCTGTCATGACGAAGGTGGTCGAGGCTGCCCGCGGCGGCATGCCGGTACTGGGCATCTGCAACGGCTTCCAGGTGTTGTGCGAAGCGGGACTGCTGCCCGGCGCCCTCACCCGCAACGCGGGCCTGCACTTCGTGTGTCGCGACCAGTGGTTGAAGGTCGAATCGAATACCAGTGCGTGGACCTCGCGGTACGAGCAGGGCGCCGAGATCCTGGTGCCGCTCAAGTCCGGCGAGGGGAACTACCAGGCGTCGCCGCAGATACTCGACGAGCTCGAAGGGGAGGGTCGCGTCGTGTTCCGTTACGTCGGCGACAACCCGAACGGGTCGCAGCGCGGCATCGCGGGTATCTCGTCGGCAAACGGTCGCGTGGTGGGGCTCATGCCGCACCCGGAGCATGCCACCGAGGCGCTCACCGGGCCCAGCGACGACGGGCTCGGCATCTTCTACAGCGCGCTCGACGCCGTTGTGAACGCCTGATTCCCTGGAGCACATCGACTTTCCGAGAGCGTCGACTTTCCGAGAGCATCGAGCCCCCGTTGTCCACCGACGACAGGGGTTTCGCTGTGTTCGGGGGCAAATGGAGCGAGGGACCTCGCTGTCGTCCCGATCGACTGCGAGGCCCCTCGTCCTGATAAACCCGGAGCCCAACCCCCCGATCGAGTCCCGAGCCGGCGTCACCGCCATCCCCCTGCCGATGACGCCGCGCACTATTCTGCCCGACTCGCCGGAATCTGTCCTGAGTAGGACTACGCATGTTACGCGCGCCACAATATCGCGTCACGTCGACGTACGCTGTAGCGCATTGCTCCCCGATCCACTCGTGAAGGACCGGCACATTGACCTCTTCCGATACAGCGCCGCCGAACGCAGCCGAGGCACGCGACGCACCGCGTCCCGAAGAGTCGTCCCCCCAAGAGTCGTCAGTGGAACGCATGCTGCGCATCTTCGACGTGATGCCGTCCGGTGAGAATCGCTTCACGGGCGAGAGCGACGGTGGAGGGCGACAGGTGGTCGACGGCACCCAGCTGCTCGCCCAGGCGATCGTCGCCGTGGCAAAACGATTGCCCGACAAAGAGATCCGATCCGCGCGTGCCGTGTTTTCGCGGACCGTCGACGCGACCGAACCGGTCGATTTCGAGGTCGACGTCGTCCACGAGGGACGGACCATGGCCAGCGCGAATGTGGCGGTCCGTCAACGCGGCCGCCGGCGCGCGATGGTGTCGGTGCTCGCAGACGCGCCCACTCCCGACGTCATCCGCCATCAGGCGCCCCGGCCCGACGTGGCCGGACCTGCCGAGGCACACCCCGTGCACATGCCCATGACCGGCCGGGAACTGCGCGTCGTCGATGTCGTCGACCTCCGCAGTCCCGAGGAAGTCGGGCCTCCCGAACTGTATGCGTGGCTGCGTTACGAACCGATCCCGACGCATCCTGCCCTGGCCAAGGCGCTCGTCGCGCACTTCACCGGGCACCTTTCCGTCTCCGCGACCATGCGGGCCCACGAGGGGGTGGGGACCAGCCAGGCGCATCGGACGATATCGACCGGAGTCATGACCGTCGCGGTCGCATTCCACGAACCCGTCCGGTGGGACGGATGGCTGCTCTATTCGCACGAGAGCACCCAGGTCGGCGCCGGGATGTCGTACGTGCGTGGCCAGGTGCACACCGAAAGCGGTGAGCTGTTGGCGTCTTTCACGCAGGAAGCGATGATCCGGCCGCTGACGGCCGATCATTCGGCCGTCCCCGCGCAGGCACGGTTGTGATCGAGTCGCGGCGAACAGAGGAACCACCGAAGAGGAGATGCCGATGAGTGCCCGAGGTGCCGAGCCGGTTCCGGCGACCGGTGCAGGTTTCGCCGCGAGACCCGATTACCGGGTCGATATCCATGCCCGCCGCAATGTGGTGCGTGCGGCCCTGGACGGGGTGTGCCTTGCCGAAACCGCGAACTCCCTGCTCGTCGACGAGCAGGACCACGGTCTCGTGTTCTACTTCCCCCGATCGGACGTCGCCGTCGCGTTGTCACCGGCCGAGGCCGCCGCGTCGCGGTGCCCGTTCAAGGGCGAGGCCACGTACTGGCGCTTCGAGGGGGACGGCGGGGAGCCGCTGTGCTGGAGCTACGAGGCGCCGATGGAGCAGGTGGCACGGCTGCGCGGCCACGTCGCGTTCTACCAGGACAAGGTCACCGTCAGTGTCGGGCAGGCCCACCCGGCGGTGTCGGGACGCTGAGCGCGGCATCGGGTGCGAGGATGCAGACATGCCTTCGATCACGCATGCCGATGCCCAGGGTCTGTGCAACTTCGTCGACCTGTCGCCGTCACCGTTCCACGTGTGCGCGACCGTCGCCGCCGCGCTCGCCGATGCCGGATTCGCCGAGCTCGACGAGGGGCAGCGGTGGCCGAGCGAGCCGGGTCGCTACTACCTGATCCGCGGTGGATCGCTCATCGCGTGGAGCACCGAAGGCGACGCAGGCGATCCGGCGCGGCCGTTCCGCATCGTCGGCGGTCACACCGACAGCCCGAACCTGAGGGTCAAGCAGAACCCCGACCTCGCCTCGGCCGGATGGCGGCTGGTGGGTCTCGAACCGTACGGCGGGGCGTGGCTGAATTCGTGGCTCGACCGCGATCTCGGAGTGTCCGGACGCATCACCGTCCGCTCCGGCGATACCACCGAGGAAGTACTGGTCCGCGTCGACAAACCGGTCCTGCGCGTCCCGCAACTCGCGATCCACCTGTCGGAGGACCGCAAGGGGGTGCAGCTCGATCCGCAGCGCCACGTCAACGGGGTGTGGGGGATCGGCTCGGAACCGCGCTCGTTCATCGCGTACCTCGCCGGGCAGACCGGAGTCGAGGCGGCCGACGTGCTCGGCTGGGAACTGATGACACACGATCTGGCGCCGAGTTCTCTCGTCGGGGCCGACGGAGACCTGGTCAGCGCGCCGCGCCTGGACAATCAGGTCACCTGCTACGCGGGCCTGCAGGCGCTGCTCGCCGCGGTCGACGACGCCGGGCATCCCGGTCCCGTGCCCGTCCTGGCACTGTTCGACCACGAAGAGGTCGGCAGCATGTCCGATCGCGGTGCGTTCTCGGACCTGCTCGGCACCGTGCTCGAACGCATCCTCCTCGCGCGAGGCGCCGACCGCGAAGACTTCCTGCGGTCGCGGGCGGGATCGATCGTCGCGTCCGGCGACATGGCCCACGCGACGCATCCGAACTATGCGGAACGTCACGAACCCGCCCACCGCATCGCGGTCGGCGGCGGACCCGTGTTGAAGGTGAACCAGAACCTGCGCTACGCCACCGACGCGGCGGGCGCGGCGGCGTTCGCGCTCGCGTGCGACCGGGCGGGGGTGCCACTGCAGCGGTACGTGCACCGCGCCGACCTGCCGTGTGGCTCGACCATCGGGCCGATCACCGCATCGCGCACCGGCCTGACCACCGTCGACGTCGGTGCCCCGCAGCTCGCCATGCACTCGGCGCGGGAACTGATGGGTGCCGCGGATGTGGCCACCTACGCAGACGCGCTCGCCGCATTCCTGACACCTGCACACTGAGCGGTGCGAGACTGAAACGGTCCTGTCCGGTCCGGCGTGAACGGGGGTTCCGGCGTGAGCGGTCCGTCCTACCCCGACCGTTTGCTCCGCCTCGACGACTGGGAGAAGCTGCCCGATTACGAGCAGCACCACGTCGAGGTGTGTGAGGGTGTGCTCGTGGCGTCGCCGCGCCCCGGCCCGGTCCACGAGCACGCGGCGCTCGCGCTTTTCGTGCAGTTGGACGCGCAACTGCCGGACGGGCTGTGTGTGCTCGGCGGCGTCGAGGTGCTCGTCGCGTCCGAACCGTTGACCGTGCGGGTCCCCGACCTGATCGTCGTGGATCGGAAGCTCCTCGAGGAGGACCCCGAACGTGCCCCCGCCGCGGAGATCCGGCTGGTCGTCGAGGCCACCGTCGAGGGCACCGCACGCACCGACCGGGTCACCAAGTTCTCCGAATATGCCGAGGCGGAGATCCCGCAGTACTGGATCGTCGACCTCACCGGACCTCCGATTCTCGCGGTGTTCACGCTCGACGCCGGCTGGTACCGGTTCGACGGCGAGTACACCGGCACGACGGCACTGACCGCGGTCGGTCACGAAGTCACGATCGACGTGGACGGACTCGTCACAGCACCGGTCGACCCGCCCGTGGGCCGCCCCCGATAGACTGGCTCCGGCAGTGCCCGCCCGGCCTGCAGTTTTCGATCCCAGAGTGAAGGGACCCGACGCCCAGTGTCATCGCACGTGGATACCGTCACCCACGCCGCCGAAACCCCCGAGGTTGCTCAGCCCTATCGGGAGCTGGGGCTGAAGGACGACGAGTACGCCCGCATCAGGGAGATCCTGGGGCGGCGCCCCACGGACGCCGAGCTGGCGATGTACTCGGTGATGTGGTCCGAGCACTGCTCGTACAAGTCGTCGAAGGTGCATCTGCGGTACTTCGGCGAGACCACCACCGACGAGATGCGCGCGTCGATGCTCGCCGGCATCGGCGAGAACGCCGGTGTCGTCGATATCGGCGACGGCTGGGCCGTCACTTTCAAGGTCGAATCCCACAACCACCCGTCGTACGTCGAGCCCTACCAGGGCGCCGCGACGGGCGTCGGCGGCATCGTTCGCGACATCATGGCGATGGGCGCCCGGCCGATCGCGGTCATGGACCAGCTGCGGTTCGGCGACCCGAGCCACCCCGACACCCGTCGCGTCGTCGACGGCGTCGTGCGCGGTATCGGCGGCTACGGCAACTCGCTGGGGCTGCCCAATGTCGGTGGCGAGACCGTCTTCGACGCCTCCTACCAGGGCAATCCGCTCGTCAACGCCCTGTGTGCGGGTGCGATGCGCGTCGAAGACCTGCATCTGGCCTTCGCGTCCGGCGAGGGCAACAAGATCATTCTGTTCGGTGCGCGCACCGGACTCGACGGTATCGGCGGCGTTTCGGTTCTCGCCTCCGAGACCTTCGACGACAGCGAAGGCGGCCGCCCCAAGAAGCTGCCGAGCGTGCAGGTCGGCGACCCGTTCACCGAGAAGGTGCTCATCGAGTGCTGCCTCGACCTCTACCGCGACAAGCTTGTCGTCGGCATCCAGGACCTCGGCGGTGCCGGACTGTCGTGCGCGACCTCGGAACTCGCCGCGGCCGGTGACGGCGGCATGCACATCAGTCTGGAACGTGTCCCGATGCGCGCCAAGGGCATGACTCCGGCCGAAGTGCTCTCGTCCGAGTCCCAGGAACGCATGTGTGCCGTTGTCGCGCCCGAGAACGTCGACGCCTTCATGGCGGTGTGCAAGAAGTGGGACGTGCTCGCCACCGTCATCGGCGAGGTCACAGACGGCGACCACCTCGTGATCGACTGGCACGGTGAGACCGTGGTCGACGTGCCGCCGCGCACCGTCGCGCTGGAGGGGCCGGTCTACGAGCGTCCCGTGCAGCGCCCCGAGTCGCAGGACGCATTGGTCGCGGACACCACCGCGTCCCTGAAGCGTCCGGAGACTGCCGACGAGCTAAAGGCGACGCTGCTGAAAATGCTCGCCTCGCCCGCGCTGTGCAGCCGCAAGTGGATCACCGAGCAGTACGACCGCTACGTCCGCGGCAACACCGTGCTCGCCGAGAGCGCCGATGCCGGCGTGATCCGTGTCGACGAGGAAACCGGGCGCGGTATCGCCCTGTCCACCGACGCGTCGGGTCGCTACACCCGGCTCGACCCGTACGTGGGCGCACAGCTCGCCCTCGCCGAGGCCTACCGCAATGTCGCGACCACCGGCGCTACCCCGAAGGCCGTGTCCAACTGCCTGAACTTCGGGTCGCCGGAGGACCCCGAGGTCATGTGGCAGTTCCAGCAGGCCGTGCGCGGTCTTGCCGACGGCTGTGCCCAACTCGGTATTCCGGTTACCGGCGGCAACGTCAGCTTCTACAACCAGACCGGTTCGACGCCGATCCTGCCGACCCCGGTGGTCGCGGTACTCGGTGTGATCGACGACGTTCACCGTCGCATCCCTACCGGTCTCGGTCTCGAACCCGGTGAAACCTTGATTCTGCTGGGCGAGACCCGCGACGAGTTCGACGGCTCGATCTGGGCCCAGGTCGAGCACGACCACCTCGGTGGCGTGCCGCCCCAGGTCGATCTCGAGCACGAGCGTCTGCTCTCGGAGATCCTCACCGCAGGGTCGCGCGACGGCCTGATCTCCGCAGCCCACGACCTGTCCGAGGGTGGTCTCGCACAGGCCGTCGTCGAAGCCGCGCTCGCCGGTGAGACCGGTTGCCGGATTCTGCTGCCGGAGGGCGCCGACCCGTTCGTGACGTTGTTCTCCGAGTCCACCGGACGTGTCCTCGTCGCGGTGCCGCGCACCGAGGAAAGTCGGTTCACGGGCATGTGCACGGCCCGGAAGATGCCGTGGACGCGGATCGGTGTCGTCGACGAGGGGTCCGACTCCATCGAGGTCCAGGACCAGTTCTCGGTTCCGATGAGCGAACTCCGTGAGGTCTACGAGGGCACATTGCCTGCGCTGTTCGGATAGCCCTGTGGCCGCCACCCAGGTCGATCGGCTGGCGGTGATCGAAGCCCGGCAGGGGCAGATCATCGCCGCGGTCACCGACTTCGGTGACCGTCACCCCCTTACCGCGCGGGTATGGGGGCGGCTGAGCCTGGATTTCGCCGGCATCGCCTTCGCGGCCCTGTTCTTCTGCTGGTCGCTCACGCCGTCGCTGCTGCCGCGGGATTGGCTCTTCCAGGGGCTGATCGGCGGCATCAACGCAGCGGTCGGATACGGCGTGGGTTGCGTCGTAGGTTGGGCTGTTGCGAGATTCGTCGTGTCGGGCCGGCGGTGGTGGCCGCCGCCGCTGCCCGTCGAACGAGCAATCAAGGTGGCGGTCCCGGCAGCGGCGGTGCTGGCCTCGCTGCTCGCGCTCGTGTTCGCGGCCGACCAGCAACGCGAGCTCGCCGCACTGATGTCCGCCGAGGGCACCTCTACGCCCGGATACCTGCGCACGATTCTGCTGAGCGGCACGATCGCGGCCCTGGCGATCTCCGCGTGGCGCGGCCTCCGCTACATCAGACGGTGGATCTCCCTGCAACTGACCCGGCGCACGGGCATGCCGCTCGGTCTGGCCCGCACCCTCGGTCTGCTGTTGGTGGTGTTGATGACGTTCATGCTCATCGACGGGGTTCTCATCCGCGGCGCGTATGCAATCATCAACTCCGCATTCAGCATTCATGACGACACCGCCACGCGCGCCGGGGCGGAGCAACCCATGAGTCCGGCAAGATCCGGCAGTCCGGAATCGCTCGCCCCGTGGTCGACACTCGGATACGAAGGCCGGAACTTCGTGTCGCGCGGACTCGACGCCGACGAACTGACCGCGATCAACGGCGACGAAGCGCAGGAACCGATCCGGGTCTACGTCGGGCTCGACACTGTCGAAACCGCCGAATCCCGCGCCGATCTCGTCGTTGCCGAACTGGAGCGGACCGGAGCGTTCGACCGGTCGGTGCTCGTGCTGATCCCCACCACCGGAACGGGATGGGTCAATCCGACCGCCGCGCAGACGATGGAACTCGTCCACAACGGTGACCTCGCGATGGTGGCATGGCAGTACTCGTATCTACCCAGTTGGATCTCGTTCCTCGCCGACCGCGGGAAGGCGGCCGACGCGGGGGAGTTGCTGGTCGACCGGGTGCACGAGCGGTGGTCGCAGTTGCCCGAGAACGACCGGCCGAAGCTGTACGTGTACGGCGAGAGCCTCGGTACCCAGTCGGGGGAGGGCACATTCGACAGCCTCGCCGAGATCCGCTCCACCGTCGACGGTGTGCTGTGGGTCGGTCCGCCGAACTCGAACCGGCTGTGGCGGCAGATCGTCGAACGCCGGGATCCCGGCACCACGGAGGTCGCGCCCGTCTACTCCGACGGTCTCGTCGTTCGCTTCGCGGATCGCAAGGAAGACATAGCCCACCCGCCCACTCCGTGGTTGTCCCCCCGCGTGCTGTACCTCCAGCACGCATCCGATCCCGTCGTGTGGTGGTCGCCGGATCTGCTGCTGCGCCGTCCCGACTGGTTGTCCGAACCACCCGGGCCGGACCGACTGCCGCAGATGCGCTGGTTCCCGATGGTCACGTTCTGGCAGGTCTCCGCCGACCTGACCAATGCCGCCGTCGTACCCGACGGGCACGGCCACAACTACGGGACGACGGTGCTCGACGGGTGGGTCGCCGTGGCCGGTCCCGAAGGCTGGACCGACACCGACACCGAACGGGTCCGGGCGACGTTGCATGCTCTCCGCGGATCCGAGGGGCCGGAGAAATGACCCGGTATCCGCTTGCCGGGCCGGCCGTCGCAGCGGCTGCGGTGCTGTGGGGTGCGGCGCTGCCGCGCGTGGGGTTCGGCGGCGCGCACGGACGTACGTGGGTGTCGGCCGGGGTGGGGTTGTGCGCGGTCGTCGCCGCCCGCGCCTCCGGGATGAACCGAACAGAACTCGGACTGGAGCCGTCGCGTGTGCCCGCGGGGTTGCGATGGGGTGGTGCCGCGGCGGCAGCGACACTTGCGGGCTATGCCGTGGCCCTCGCCGTCCCCGGGGCGCACACCAGGTTCGCCGACGCCACAGGCGGGAATCGCGACGATTTCCACGCGTGGGTATGGGTGCACATCCCGATCGGGACCGTGCTCGCCGAGGAACTGCTGTTCCGCGGGGTGCTGACTCCTCTGGTGAGCCCGGTCGTCCATGCCGCTGCCTTCGGGCTGTGGCACGTGCGTCCGGCCCGTACTGCCGGGGACAGTGTGCTCGGCACGGTCGCGGTGACCGCACTGGCCGCCCTGGGGTTCGATCGACTGCGCCGCGCCAGCGGCAGCGTCGTCGCGCCGATGCTGGCACACCTGGCGGTCAACGTCGGGGGAGCGGTCGCCGTGCGGATCGCGACCTCGCGGGGTCGGGGTGCGGACGGGCGGGCTTCGCGTGGTCGGGTTCCGGAGCACCGATAGGCTGCCTCGATCATGGCACCACGCAAACCCGTCGATCCCGCAGAACTTCGCGATGCACTCCGGCGCGTCGTGCCGTGGGTCTGCGGTGACGCCGACGACAAGCCGCCGCGCACCGATCTCGCCGCCGCGGTCCGGTCGAGCGCCCGCACCCTCGAGCAGATCGCGCCCGGCTCGAGCGTCGAGGTGCGTATCCCGCCGTTCGTGGCGGTGCAGTGCATCGAGGGACCGCGTCACACGCGGGGGACGCCGCCCAATGTCGTCGAAACCGACCCGCTCACGTGGCTCCGTCTCGTCACCGGCCGACTCGGTTTCGAGGACGCGGTCTCGTCGGGGGCGGTGGAGGCCTCCGGCAGCAGGACCGGTGAACTCGCCCACTGGTTACCGCTGTTGCGTCTGTAAGGCTCCCGCCGCGTCTTTTCGGATGTGACGTTCGTCTACTCGCGACGTGCCGGTGTGCGGTCCGGCCGGCCGCGTTGGTGAGGTGGTCGAAGGCGTCTCGGCGCGACCCGTAGAATAGGGGAGCCCCGCTTTTGTCCATCCCCAGGGAGCACCTCCGTGACCAGTGCCGATCTGTCGGTTCACACACGCAATCTTCTCGCCTCAGACGAACCCGAAAACGAGCCGCGCGAGGAGTGCGGAGTGTTCGGTGTATGGGCTCCCGGTGAGGACGTGGCAAAGCTCACGTACTACGGCCTCTATGCGTTGCAGCACCGTGGGCAGGAGGCGGCCGGTATCGCGGTCGCCGACGGTTCGCAGGTGCTCGTCTTCAAAGATCTCGGGCTCGTGAGCCAGGTGTTCGACGAGCAGACGCTCGCCGCGATGCCCGGTCACATCGCCGTCGGTCACTGCCGCTATTCGACCACCGGCTCGACCACGTGGGAGAACGCGCAGCCGATCTTCCGCACCACCGCCGCCGGTTCGGGCATCGCGCTCGGCCACAACGGCAACCTCGTCAACACGGCCGAACTCGCCGACCGCGGACGTGAGCTCGGGGTGCTGGATCCCTCGCGCCCGGGCGCCGCGAACTCCGATTCGGACACCATCGGTGCTCTCCTGGCCCACGCAGCCGACGACAGCACGATCGAGCAGGCCGCGATGAAGCTGCTGCCCACGTTGCGGGGCGCTTTCTGCCTGACGTTCATGGACGAGCACACCCTCTACGCGGCCCGCGATCCGTGGGGCATCCGGCCCCTGTGTCTGGGACGGCTCGACCGCGGCTGGGTGGTGGCCAGCGAAACGGCGGCCCTCGACATCGTCGGTGCGTCGTTCGTCCGCGACATCGAGCCCGGGGAACTGCTCGCCATCGATGCCGACGGCGTCCGCTCGTCCCGTTTCGCGGCGCCCGAACCCAAGGGCTGCGTGTTCGAGTACGTCTACCTGGCCCGTCCCGATTCGACGATCGCCGGCCGGTCGGTGCACGCCACCCGCGTCGAGATCGGTCGGCGCCTCGCCAAGGAACACCCCGTCGACGGCGACCTGGTCATTCCTGTTCCGGAATCCGGCACTCCGGCCGCGGTCGGGTATGCGCAGGGCTCCGGCATACCGTACGGCCAGGGCCTGATGAAGAACGCCTATGTGGGCCGCACGTTCATCCAGCCCAGCCAGACGATCCGGCAGCTGGGCATCAGGCTCAAGCTCAACCCGCTCCGCGAGGTGATCCGCGGCAAGCGGCTCGTCGTCGTCGACGATTCCATCGTGCGGGGCAACACCCAGCGCGCGCTGATCCGCATGCTGCGGGAGGCGGGCGCCCTCGAGATCCACGTCCGTATCGCATCGTCGCCGGTCAAGTGGCCGTGCTTCTACGGGATCGACTTCGCCTCGCCCACCGAGCTCATCGCCAACGGTGGCGGCATGCACGACACGATCGAAGACGAGCACGATTACGACCAGATGGTCGAAATGGTGCGCCGGTCCATCGGCGCGGATTCGCTCGGCTACATCTCGACCGACGGTATGATCGCCGCTACCGAGCAGCCCGCGTCGCGCCTGTGCGCCGCGTGTTTCGACGGGCACTACCCGATCGCACTGCCCAAAACGCACGACATCGGCAAGGCGCCCCTCGAGGGTGTCGTCGACACCGAGTCGCGGACCCCGACGGTCCTGGACAACGACAACGCCGACGTTCTGAGCCGTCCGTAGAAACTGGTCGGGTACCGTAAGTGCGCGGTCGGCCCTGTTCGGCGTGTGTATGCATGCTCGACGCCGGACCGGCCCATCTCCCAAATATCACAACTCGAAGGCTGGAGCCGACTACTCATGACCGAGGAGACAACCCCCGGAGCTTCCTACGCAGCGGCAGGCGTGGACATCGAGGCCGGCGACCGGGCCGTCGAACTGTTCGCCCCGCACGCGAAGAGGGCCACCCGCCCGGAGGTGCTCGGCGGTCTCGGTGGTTTCGCCGGCCTGTTCGCGCTCAAGCACGACTACAAGGAGCCCCTTCTCGCGGCCTCGACCGACGGTGTCGGCACGAAGCTTGCGGTCGCGCAGGCCCTGGACAAGCACGACACCGTCGGTCTCGATCTGGTGGCGATGGTCGTCGACGATCTCGTGGTGTGTGGCGCCGAACCGCTGTTCCTGCAGGACTACATCGCGGTCGGACGGGTCGTGCCCGAGCGTGTCGCGGAGATCGTCTCCGGCATCGCCGAGGGCTGTGTGCAGGCCGGGTGCGCGCTGCTCGGTGGCGAGACCGCCGAGCATCCGGGCGTGATGTCGGACGGCGACTACGACCTTTCGGCGACCGGTATCGGCGTCGTCGAGGCAGACAAGCTCCTGGGCCCGGACCGTGTCCGTCCCGGAGACGTCGTCATCGGCATGGGTTCGTCGGGCCTGCATTCCAACGGATATTCGCTTGCGCGCAAGGTGCTGCTCGACATCGGCAAGATGAGCCTGACCGCGCACGTCGACGAGTTCAGCCGCACCCTCGGTGAGGAACTGCTCGAACCGACGAAGATCTACGCGAAGGATTGCCTCGCGCTGGCCGCGGAAACCGAGGTGCGCACGTTCTGCCACGTCACCGGCGGCGGACTCGCCGCGAACCTGGCGCGCGTGATGCCGAAGGGTCTCGTGGCGGAGCTCGACCGCGCCACGTGGAGCCCCGCTCCCGTGTTCGGGCTCATCGCCCAGCGGGGCCGTGTCGAGCGCGCGGAGATGGAGAAGACGTTCAACATGGGCGTCGGTATGGTCGCGATCGTCGCGCCCGAGGACGTCGATCGGGCGCTGGCCGTGCTCACCGCACGCCACATCGACTGCTGGACCCTCGGCAGTGTCCGTAAGTCCCAGGATTCCGTCGACGAGCGCGCGCTGCTCCTCGGAGAGCACCCCCGCTTCTAGAGTGCCGTCGGGCACAGAACAGAGCCGGCTACCTCGCACCAGGGAGTGAGGTAGCCGGCTCTGTGTCTTCGACGGTGCTGTGTCTTTCGACGATGCTGTGTCGTTGTTCGATGGTGCTGTGTTCCGACGGCGTTGTTGTGTGGACCGGACAGCACATGGTGGTCCGGCTACACCATTAGCAGAGGGGGAGCCGATGATTCGGCTCCCCCTCCGCTAATGGGGGTTTCGTGTCAACGACGCCAGTCGTCGTCGTAGTCGTCGTCCCAGCCGGAACGCTGGTCTGCAAAGACCTCGTCCCGTTGCGAGATGGGTTCACCACCAGACAACTCTCGCTGGAGGCTCTCGAAGTCGGTGGACGGCGAGCTGTACTTGAGTTGCCGTGCAACCTTGGTCTGCTTTGCCTTAGCCCGGCCGCGGCCCATGGCTAACCCCCTCGCGCTTTGACGGGGCGGCCTGGGGAAATTTGGCGGCCCCGGTGAGTTGAGTATTTTCCTGGGGCCCACTTTAGCGTGGAAAACTCGGTTCCGCCTCCACACACCCGTCTACAGCCGTGTCCGTTACGTCTCACCGTCACACGACCTGCGGGAATGCCGACTTTGATCTACCCGAATGTGCCCTTCAGAACACCCCCGGGATCGCGCGGATCGTCCCGACACGTACTCCGCCACCGAGCACGGGTTGTGAGGCGAGGGTCGCGAGAGTCTCCGACCACGTCACACCGAGGCGATGCAGGACGGCGGCGGTGAGCGGCAGACGGGCGCGTTCGCCTCCGTCGTCGATCTTGAACGCGAACGCCGAGCCGTCGGGCAGAGCGCCGGCGTGGACGCCGTCGGCTCCGGCCTTGCACAGCAATCCCGGCACTGCGCTCATGAGCCGGAAGTCGTCCTTGTCCGCGCCGGAGATCAGATACGGATGCTCTCGGATCGCGTCGGCGACCGCGCGTTCCGGGGTGTCGGGCTCGGAAGTGACCAGACGCGAGTAGGCGCGCGCGAGATTGAACAGCGGAACCGGAACGATCGGCAGGCCGCATCCGTCGATGCCGAGATCGGTGTCCTCGATCTCGCCGGTGAGTTCGAGGATCGCGTCGACGACGGCCTCCTGCAGCGGGTGCGCCGAGTCGAGGTACCCGGAGGGGTCCCAGTCGTTGACGGTGCAGGTTGCCAGCATCGCGGCGTGCTTACCGGAGCAGTTCATGTACGCGGGGCGCGGGACCCGGCCGGCAGCGAGGACCTCGGCGCGGGCGACTTCGTTGCCCGGCAGATCGGCAGGGCACTGCAGATCACTCTCGTCGAAGCCGTACTCGGCGAGCAGGCTCTCCACGAGTTCGACGTGATCGGATTCGCCCTCGTGCGACGCGGTCGCAATGGCCAGTTCCGCCGTGGTGCGCGGCGCGAACCCGTTCCGGAGCAGCGCCGTGGCCTGTAGGGGCTTGTTGGACGACCGCGGGTAGATCGGGGTGTGCACCTCGCCGAGCGAGACCAGCACCTCACCCTCCGAGTCGAGGACGATCAACGATCCTCGATGCACGCACTCGCGGAATCCCGAGCGCACCACTTCGACCAGTTCGACGCTCAATACTCCACCTTCACCTTTCGTCCGTCGACCCGCCGGCGCGCCTTGTCGACGACGCTGGGCGACAGGTCGTCCTGCTGCTCGAGCATGACCGCGATGCGCTCGGGGTCGCGTCCGGTGAACAGGTCCCGCACGGTGACTCCGTGACCGGGTACGTCCTCGACGGTGATCGTGTCGCCCGCCCGCACGGGCCCCTCGGTGAGCACCTTCAGGTAGGCGCCGGTGTCGCCCCGGGCCGCGAACCGCTTGACCCAGCCCGGCTCACCCGACCACACCCCGAACGTGCCACACGGCGTGCGCGGACCGGTCACCTCGAGCAGCAGACCCTGCTCGCCGACGCGCCAGCGTTCACCGATGACCGCGTCGGTGACCGGGAGACCGGAGACCCGCAGGTTTTCCCCGAACCAGCCGGCCGGCAGGTCTCGACCCAGTTCGTGAGCCCACCGTTGCGCTTCGTCCGCGTCGTACGCGTAGACGGCTTTGAACCGGCCCCCGTGGTGGGCGGTGTCGCACTGCCGATCGCCGTCGAGCCCGAGCCGCCCGACGTGCACGGGCCCGGTCACGGGCCGCTTGTCGATACCGGTCGTCGGCACTCGGCGGGTGCCGCTGTCGCGCAGCGCGTGCACGACGCACACGGCGTCGACCCGGCCGGAGGTCGTCCGGCCGCCGGGCGAGCCGGCGTTCACCGTCCCCGCAATCGCTCGATGGCCTGACGGCCCGCCTGCACCCCGTTCTCCTGTGGCACCGAGTCCGGGTCGATCGCGGCGGCGCACGGGCCGGCGACGAGCGGGGTCTCGGGGGTGATGGTGCGTTTGATCAGGGCCAGTGCGATCGGGCCCAGCTCGTAGTGGTCGATGACGGTGCCCAGACGTCCCACGGTGCGTCCGCCCGCGGTGACCGGCTCTCCGGGTTCGGGCCGGCCGTCCGCCGAGCCGTCGAGGTGCAGCAGTACCAGGTGACGTGGGGGTTTGCCGAGGTTGTGGACTCGCGCCACGGTCTCCTGGCCGCGGTAGCAGCCCTTGTCGAGGTGCACGGCGCCGTGTTCGGCCGGGCCGCCGATCCACCTCGCTTCGTGGGGAATGGTGCGCTCATCGGTGTCGAGACCGAGACGGGGCCGTACTGCGGCCACGCGCAGCGCCTCGAACGCCCACGTACCCGCCGCACGGGCACCTGCGGCGGTGAGCGCGGTGAAGACCTCGGTGAGCTTCTCGCGAGGCACCAGCAGGTCGTATGCGTGATCGGTGGGCCACGGCATCCGCCGCACGAATCCCCCACCGGGGAGGGCGACGGCGGCGTACGGCTCGGTGGGCAGTACGTCGAGTCCGAGGGCGGCGGGAATCCCGGGGTCGGCGGTGCGCGGTCCGAGCAGGCTCAGCATCGCGAGTTCGTTGCCGTCGCGGGGCTCGGCCTTCGCCCAGAACACCATTTTGGTGAGGAAACCGAGAAGCGCGGTGCCGCGATTCGGTTCGGTGTCGATCCAGGTGACGCCGTCGAGGTCGGTCTGGACGAAATGGTCCTCGACGCGGCCGTTGAGGTCGAGACTCAGGTTCTCGGCCGAGGTGCCGTCGGGGAGCATCGCGACGTGCTGGCTCGAAATCGTGTGCAGCCAGCTGAGGCGTTCTTCGCCGGTGATCGCGATGACGAAGCGTGTCGATCGATCGACGACGGCTGCATCGTCCACTGCGGCGCGCTGCTCTCCGAGGGGATCGCCGTAGTGCCAGGGAAGGCCTTCGTCGGGACTGCCGGGGACTGACGCGACGGCGTCCGGGAGGGCGAGCAACGGGCTGTCGGACGCGATCGGAAACTCGGTCACGACACCAGTCTATGGGGAAGCAACCGGAAGGCTTGCAGTGGATAGGGTGGAATCCATGGCTGAGCGGGTGCTGGTGACGCTGGACGGCGAAGTGAAGGACGCAGATGCGCCTCTTCTCCACGCGGACGATTTCGGGGTGTTGCGTGGGGACGGAGTCTTCGAGACGCTGCTGGTGCGCGGTGGGCGCGCTCGCGCCGTCGAACTCCATCTGGCGCGCCTGGCAGCATCCGCAGCTGCCGCGGATCTACCCGAACCCGACCGGGACGACTGGCGTCTCGCGGTCGAGCTTGCGGTGGAGCGGTGGGGCGACGCGCGTGAAGGCGCGCTGCGACTGGTCTACACGCGCGGTCGCGAGGGCGGCGATCGGCCCACAGCCTTTCTGTTGGTGACGCCGGTGGCCGAGCGCGTCGAGAAGGCCCGCCGCGAGGGCGTATCGGTCGTCACTCTCGAACGCGGTTCGTCGGTCGACCTCGCGCAGCGGGCGCCGTGGCAGTTGCTGGGGGTCAAGACGTTGTCGTATGCGACGAACATGGCGGCCCTGCGCCACGCGGAATCGGTCGGTGTGGACGACGTGATCTACACGAGCAGTGAGGGCTTCGTGCTGGAAGGACCGCGTTCGACGGTCGTGCTCGCGCGCGGCCGGACGCTGCTGACGCCTCCGCCGGAGCACGGCATCCTCCCGGGTACCACCCAGCAGGCTCTGTTCGACGTCGCCGAGGACCACGACTTCACGGTGCGGTACGAGGCGCTGCGTCCCGCGGATCTGATCGTCGCGGACGGGGTGTGGCTGGTGTCGAGTGTGGCGCTGGCTGCGCGGGTGCACACGCTCGACGGGCACCCGCTCGCCACGCGGGCACTCGTCGGCGAGGTCGAGAAGCTCGTCGAGACCGGGAGCGCCGCAGCCCGCTGAGGCGCCGGTGAGGGGCGGATCACGGCTCGCCGGAATGTGTTTGTGGACACCGTGGCTGTCCACTTCGGACAATTGCTACTACCGTTCGTAGTAACAATGTCGTTTCGTATGCGGTCGTGTCGTATGCGGTCACGGCTTGCCCGGAATTCGGGGTGCAGCCCACGCCCGGGATTCGGATCCTGTAACTGGGCTTCATCTCGGAGTGGCAATGGACGTGTTGGATCTGTCCCGATGGCAGTTCGGGATCACCACGGTGTATCACTTCATCCTCGTGCCGCTGACCATCGGACTCGCGCCGATGATCGCGATCATGCAGACGATGTGGGTGGTCACCAAGAAGGACCACTGGTACCGCCTGACGAAGTTCTTCGGCAAGATGTTCTTGATCAACTTCGCGTTGGGCGTTGCGACCGGCATCGTCCAGGAATTCCAGTTCGGTATGAACTGGAGCGAGTACTCGCGCTTCGTCGGCGACGTCTTCGGGGCGCCGCTCGCGCTCGAGGGACTGGTCGCCTTCTTCATGGAATCGACCTTCCTCGGCTTGTGGATCTTCGGCTGGGGAAGACTCCCGAGACTCGTTCACCTCGCGACGATCTGGCTGGTGGCAATCGGGGTCAACGCGTCGGCCTACTTCATCATCGCCGCGAACTCGTTCATGCAGCACCCGGTGGGGGCGATCTACAACCCCGAAACGGGTCGCGCGGAACTGACCAGCATCTGGGCACTACTGACCAACAACACTGCGCTCGCTGCATTCCCGCACGCCGTCGCCGGTGGTTTCCTCACCGCAGCGACCTTCGTCGCCGGCATCGGTGGCTGGTGGATGGTCCGGAACATGCGGCGCGCCAATGCCGTCCGGAGCTCGGATCCGGTGGAGGCCGACCGGCTCGAGGGTGACGCCCGCACGCTCTTCCGCCCCGCAACGCGGATGGGCATGCTCGTCATGATCATCTCGGGCATCGGGTTGTTCGTCACCGGAGATGTGCAGGCGAAGCTCATGTTCGAGCAGCAGCCCATGAAGATGGCTTCGGCAGAATCGCTGTGCCACACCGAAACCGACCCGAACTTCTCCATTCTCACCATCGGTACCCACAACGACTGCGACGGCGTCACCCACGTCCTCGACATGCCGTACGTCCTGTCGTACCTCGCCGAGGGGAAGCTCAGCGGCGTGACGTTGCAGGGCGTCGAGGACCTGCAGGCCCAGTACGAGGAGCAGTTCGGTCCCGGCAACTACAAGCCGAACCTGTTCGTCACCTACTGGTCGTTCCGCGCGATGATCGGCCTCGCCGCCGGCTCCGCAGCGCTCGCCCTCGCCGGACTGTGGGTCACCCGTCGTGGACGTGTCCCCGACCAGAAATGGTTCGGATGGCTCGCCATCGCGGCGATTCCCACCCCGTTTCTCGCGAACAGCGCCGGATGGATCTTCACCGAAATGGGCCGGCAGCCGTGGGTGGTGCATCCCAACCCGACCGGGGTGGACATGATCCGGCTGACCGTCGACCAGGGTGTCTCGGACCACGCGCCCGCGACCGTGCTCGTCTCGCTGATCGCGTTCACCGTCGTCTACGCGGCGCTCGGCGTCGTGTGGTTCTGGCTCATCCGCAAGTACGCCATGCAGGGACCGCTGTCGCACGACGCGCAACCGCCGGGCGAGCACGACGACGACGAACCCGGCGACACCGGGCAGCCCAAACAACTGTCCTTCGCGTACTAGGAGATCGGTCATGGGACTTCAAGAAGTCTGGTTCATCCTGATCGCGGTGCTGTTCACCGGCTACTTCGTCCTCGAAGGCTTCGACTTCGGTGTCGGCATGCACATGCCGATCCTCGGCCGCGGCCGAGGCGAGGTCGCGGACACCCGCAGGCGAGTTCTGCTCAACACCATCGGCCCGGTGTGGGACGGCAACGAAGTGTGGCTCATCACCGCCGGCGGCGCACTGTTCGCCGCATTCCCCGAGTGGTACGCCACCCTCTTCTCCGGGTTCTATCTGCCGCTGCTGTTGATCCTGCTGGCGTTGATCGTGCGCGTGTGCGCCATCGAATGGCGTGGCAAGATCGATGATCCCAAGTGGCGGCGTCGCTGCGACATGGGCATCATCTTCGGTTCGTGGGTGCCCGCGGTGCTGTGGGGCGTGGCGTTCGCGAACATCGTCCGCGGTGTCGCGATCAACGCCGACAAGAAGTACATCGGCGGCTTCTTCGACCTGCTCAACCCGTACGCACTGCACGGCGGCATCACCACCGCACTCGTCTTCGCACTGCACGGCGCAGTCTTCCTCGCGCTCAAGACCTCCGGCGAGGTCCGTCGCGACGCGGTCGCACTCGCGCGCAGGCTCGCGATCCCGACGGTGGTCGTCGCAGGATCGTTCGTGCTGTGGACCCAGCTCGCCTACGGCAAGGGCTGGACCTGGATTCTCGTGATCGCCGCGGCGGCAGCGCTTCTCGCGGTCGTCGCACTGACCTCCGTCGAACGGGAAGGCTGGGCCTTCGTGTTCACCACCGTCGCGATCGCGGCGACCATCGTGCTGCTGTTCGCGTCGCTGTTCCCCAACGTCATGCCCTCGACCCTCGATCCCGCATGGTCGCTGACCATCGAGAACGCATCGTCGAGCGCGTACACGCTGAAGGTCATGACATGGGCCGCGGTGGTGATGACCCCGGTCGTGCTCGTCTACCAGGGCTGGACGTACTGGGTGTTCCGTCAGCGGATCTCCACCGATCACATCCCGAAGTCCATCGGCCTGAAACTGGGCGCGAAGTGACGATCCCCGCCGCCGCGGTTCCCGCCGACTCGCGAGCGCGGCGGCGGGGACCCATCGATCCGCGGCTGTGGCGGTACTCCGCCTCCGCTCGCGGCTACCTGGTGCTCACCGTCGTCACGTCGCTGCTCGACGTGGTGATGGTGGTGCTGTCCGCCCTGATGATCGGACGGGTGCTCGCCGGTGTCATCACCACCGACGCGCGGGCGCTCGGGGACTGGCAGGGCGAACTCCTCGTGCTGGCCGCGGCGATCGTGGTGCGCGTCGCCCTCACCTGGCTGCATTCGCGCTACGCCCACCGCTCCGCGAGCAGGGTTATCGCCGAGCTCGAACACGAAGTGCTCGATGCCGCCGCGACCCTGCCGCCGCGCGAGCTGGACCCGCGACGCGACGAGATCGCCACCGTGCTGACCCGCGGTCTCGACGGCCTGAGCGACTACCTCACCGGCTATGTCCCCGCCCTGCTGCTTGCGGTGACTCTCACCCCCGTCACCATCGTCGTCATCGCCCTGCACGACCTCACCTCCGCGGTCATCGTGGTGGTGACCCTGCCGCTGATCCCCATTTTCATGATCCTCATCGGCCTGCTCACGAAGGGCAAAGCGGACCGCACCCTCGATGCGATGACCACCCTGTCGTCGCAGCTGCTCGACCTGCTCGCGGGACTGCCCACCCTGCGCGCTCTCGGCCGCGAGCAAGGACCGGGCGCGCGGGTACGTGAACTCGGCGACGACCACCGGCGCACCACCATGTCGGCGCTGCGTGTCGCGTTCCTGTCCGGCACGGTGCTCGAGTTCCTCGCAACCCTGTCGGTGGCACTGGTGGCGGTGAGCATCGGCATGCGCCTCGTGTACGGGGGGATGCCGCTCGAAGCCGGAATCATCGCCCTGATCCTCGCGCCCGAGGCCTACCAGCCGCTGCGCACGGTGGGCAGCAAATTCCATGCCGCCGAAGACGGAATGGCGGCCGCCGAACGCGCATTCGCGATCCTCGCCACCGTCCCACGTACACCCGGCGCGACGGCCGGCACGAAGACGGCAGGAAAGTGGGACGGCTCCGGATCCGGTCATACTCTCGTACTCGACGGCCTCAGCGTCGTGGCCCGGGACGGCCATGCCCCCGACCGGCTCGACGCGGTCGCGCGACCGGGTGAGATCACCGTGCTCACCGGCGACAACGGCTCCGGTAAATCCACTGCGCTGCTGGCGATCCTCGGTCTCGCTGAGCCGGCGGAGGGCACCGTCACCGTCGACGGCCGGCCTGTCGCCGGCACCGAGACCTGGTGGAGCCGACTGGCGTGGCTGCCGCAGCATCCGGTCCTGCTTCCCGGCACCCTCTCCGACAACCTGCGGCTCACCGGCGCCGACCCCCACGATGAGAACCTCGAGAGTATTTGCGTCGCAACCGGTTTCGACACCGTGCTCGACGAGCTGCCCGAGCGCTGGAACACGGTCGTCGGTACCGGCGGTGCCGGTCTGTCGCTCGGCCAACGGCAGCGGCTCGCTCTCACCCGCACCCTGGCCTCGCCGCGGCCGGTGCTCCTGCTGGACGAACCCACCGCCCACCTCGACGACAAGACGGAGTCCACCGTACTGGGCACGCTGCGCCGGCTCGCCCACGCGGGCAGAACCGTCGTGGTCGTCGCGCACCGGCCGAGCCTGCTCGCCATCGCGGACCGGGTCGTGACCGTACACGCGGGAGGTGCGCGATGAGAGACCTGCGCCGCGCCATGGCGCTGCTCGAACTCGAGCCGCGACGGGTCCTGCTGTCCATCGCCGCCGGTGTCGCGACGCTCGGCAGTGCGCTGCTGCTGGCCGGTTTGTCGGCCTGGCTCATCGTCCGGGCGTGGGAGATGCCCCCGGTCCTCGACCTCACCGTCGCGGTGGTCGCCGTCCGCGCGCTCGGCATCTCGCGTGGCCTGTTC
>NZ_JAUZMZ010000047.1:0-31780 GCF_036327435.1 Rhodococcus chondri
GTGTGGCCGCGCGGCGCCGACCACCCCCCCGCCGGCGCCGCGCAACTCGATACCACCGGCCTGAACAGTCGGACCTTGCGGTACCGCATTCAGAATACGCAGAATCCACCGCCCCCACACCAGCACCGTATCCGTGTCCGGCACATCGCTCGGGAACGCAAGGATCGCCCGAAGCACTCGGGGACGGCCGTACGTGGGAGTGCCTGTCCTACAGACCCTTTCCATGGTCGAGCAGATCCAGCAGATACGTCCCGTACCCCGACTTGATCAAAGGCTGTGCCAGCGCGTGCAACTCGTCGTCGGTGATGAATCCGCGGCGCCACGCGACCTCCTCGGGCGCACCGATCTTCAGGCCCTGCCGTTGTTCGATGGTGCGCACGTAGTTCGAGGCGTCGAGCAGCGAATCGAAGGTGCCGGTGTCGAGCCAGGCGGTGCCACGGGGCAGCACCTCGACCTGCAGCTTCCCGGCGTCGAGATAGATGCGGTTGACGTCGGTGATCTCGTATTCGCCGCGCGCGGACGGCGTCAGCCCACGCGCGATCTCGACGACGTCGTTGTCGTAGAAATACAGTCCCGGCACCGCATAATTCGATTTCGGATCGTCGGGTTTCTCCTCGAGCGACAGTGCTTGTCCGTCGGAATCGAATTCGATCACTCCGTACGACGACGGATCGGACACCCGGTACGCGAACACCGCGCCGCCGTCGATGCCGGCGAACCGCGTGAGCTGCGAGCCCAGACGCGGACCGTAGAAGATGTTGTCGCCCAAGATCAATGCGACCGGCTCGGTGCCGATGTGGTCGGCGCCGAGTACGAACGCCTGCGCCAGCCCGTCGGGCGAATCCTGCACCGCATAGGTGAGATCGATGCCGAAACGCGATCCGTCACCGAGCAGGCGACGAAACTGGTCGGCATCGTGCGGGGTGGTGATCATCAGAATGTCGCGGATCCCCGCTGCAATCAAGGTCGAGAGCGGGTAATAGATCATCGGCTTGTCGTAGACCGGCGTGAGCTGCTTGCTGATCCCCTGGGTGATGGGATGCAACCGGGAGCCCGTTCCTCCGGCCAGAATGATTCCGCGCATGCCGAGAGTGTTTCATTCGGAAGAATTTCGGGGCGCATGAGCATTCCCTCATGTCCCAGTTGCCGTATTTCACGAGATTCGCGGTCGCGCGTGGACACTTGTCGAACAGAAGGGCGATGATCCGGCGGTATGGTTGCGGCCATGAGGATGCTCGTCACCGGCGGTGCCGGATTCATCGGTGCGAACTTTGTCCACCAAACCGTCGCCGACCGCCCCGACGTACACGTGACCGTCCTCGACAAGCTCACCTACGCCGGTAACCGGGCCTCCCTCGACCCGGTCGCCGACAAGATCACCTTCGTCCACGGCGACGTCGCCGACGCCGACCTCGGCGACCGGCTCGTCGCCGACACCGACCTGGTGGTGCACTTCGCCGCCGAATCGCACAACGACAACTCGCTGACCGATCCGTCCCCGTTCGTGCACACCAACCTCATCGGCACCTTCACCCTGCTCGAGGCCGTCCGCAAGCACGATGTGCGCTACCACCACATCTCCACCGACGAGGTCTACGGCGACCTCGCCCTGGACGACCCGGCCAGGTTCACCGAGGCCACCCCGTACAACCCGTCGAGCCCGTACTCGTCGACCAAGGCCGGCTCCGATCTGCTGGTGCGTGCCTGGGTGCGCTCGTTCGGGGTGCGCGCGACCATCTCGAACTGCTCGAACAATTACGGCCCGTATCAGCACGTGGAGAAGTTCATCCCGCGCCAGATCACCAACGTGCTCACCGGGATCCGACCCAAGCTCTACGGCACCGGCACCAACGTGCGCGACTGGATCCACGTCGACGACCACAACAGCGCGGTGTGGACGATCATCGACAAAGGCCGGCTCGGCGAGACCTACCTGATCGGGGCCGACGGCGAAACCGACAACCGTACCGTCGTCGAAACCGTTCTCGAACTGTGCGGTAAGAACAAGGACGAGTTCGATTTCGTCACCGACCGGCCCGGCCACGACCTGCGCTACGCGATCGACGCGAGCAGGCTGACCACCGAACTCGGCTGGCAGCCCCGCTACCGCGACTTCCGCTCCGGGCTGGAAGCCACCATCGACTGGTATCGCACCCACGAGCAGTGGTGGACGCCGCAGAAGAGCATCACCGAGGCCACGTATCGAAGCCACGAGGCCGTCCTGCCCCGCTGACTTCGCAACGCGCCGCTTTCCTTTCGGTTTACGGAGCGATGTCGACGCTCAGTCGAACGGCCTGCCTGTCACGAGGTACTGCCCAGTCGCTGGTAACGCCATCCCGCCGACTCCCAGGCTGTGCGATCGAGACAATTCCGGCCATCGAGGACCTCTCGCAGACGAACTGCCCGGCCGACTTCACCGGGATCGAGTTCTCGGAACTCCGGCCATTCCGTCAGAACCAGGACGACGTCGGCGCCGCTGCACGCCTCCACCGCACCGACCCCGTACCCGAGCGTCGGAAATACCCGACGCGCGTTGTCCATTGCCTGGGGGTCGAACACCGTGACCGCAGCACCCTCCAGCTGCAACTGACCGGCAACATTGAGCGCTGGTGAGTCCCGGACATCGTCCGATCCCGGCTTGAACGCGGCGCCCAGAACCGCGATCCGGGCGCCGAGCACCGAGCCTCCGCATGTCTGCCGGGTCAACTCGACCATTCGTGCGCGGCGCCGCATATTTATGCTGTCGACTTCACGAAGAAAGTGCAGCGCCTGGTTTGCGCCGAGTTCGCCGGCTCTGGCCATGAGCGCCCGGATATCTTTCGGCAGGCAACCCCCGCCGAATCCTAAGCCGCTGTCGAGGAAGCGGCGGCCGATCCGCGGGTCGTGACCCAGAATGTCCGAGAGTTCCACGGCATCGGCATCCGCAACTTCACAAACCTCGGCGATCGCATTGATAAAGGAGATCTTGGTAGCCAGAAAGGCATTGGCAGCCGACTTGGCGAGTTCCGCCGTGGCCAGGTCGGTGACGATATACGGCACACCGTCCGAAACGAGGTCTGCGTACAGTTCCCGAAGAAGCCTTTCTGCCTGCCCCTTTCGCGCCCGCTCGAGGCCGACGACCAGCCGATCCGGTTTCAGCGTGTCGTGTACTGCGAAACCTTCCCGCAGGAACTCCGGGTTCCAGGCGACTTCCACCTCGTCACCCGCAGGCGCCAGGTCGCGAGCACGAGCAGCAAGTTCCGCTGCAGTACCGACCGGCACTGTCGATTTCCCGACGATGACAGCGGGCCGTGTCAGGAGCGGAGCCAGAGCCTCGATCACCGCGCGGACGTGACTCAGATCAGCAGCGAATTCCCCACTTTTCTGCGGAGTTCCCACACCGATGAAGTGCACATCGGCGAAGGCGGCCGCCTCTTCGTAGGAGGTGGTGAACGACAGCCGTCCGGCCTCGAGATTGCGTCTGAGCACTTCGCGTAGGCCCGGCTCGAAGAACGGAACTTCACCGGACTCGAGTTTCGCCACCTTGCCGGCGTCGATGTCGACACCGATCACCTCATGCCCCAGTTCAGCCATGCATGCCGCATGAGTTGCACCGAGGTAACCCGTTCCGAAAACCGTGCAGCGCATGCGATATTCGTACCGATACACGATGATCACGGCGCATACGCCGGGAAAGTACAGAGCGAATACGGGATGTACTTCTCGCTTCTGTCAGGAACAATTGGAGGATGGACCCGTGGCACACGTAAAGCGTTTCGACCACATCGGCATCACCGTCGCGGACCTCGACTCGGCAACTGCGTTCTTCGTCGGACTGGGTCTCGAGGTAGAGGGCACCGGATCCGTGGAGGGCGAGTTCGCCGAGACCGTCTGCGGTATCCCCGGCGCGCGCTGTGAGATCGCGATGCTGCGGCCGCCCGATGGCGGGGCCCGGCTCGAGCTCGCGGCCTTCGTCACGCCCGACCACGTACCCGGATCGCCCACGACGATGGCCAACGAGCTCGGGCTGCGCAACCTGTCCTTCGAGGTCGGCGACCTCCAGGCCGCCGTCGACGCGGTGGCTGCGGACGGGTACGGGCTCATCGGAGGCATCGGCGAGTACGAGAACAGCGTGCGGATGGCCTACGTGCGTGGACCCGAGGGGATCATCGTGTCCCTGTTCGAGCAGATCGGCTGATGCGCGTGCGTGTTATCGACGTTGCCGGATCCGTCCCGTGGTGATTAGTTTCGAGTGGCTCCGAGGTCGGCACCAGTAGTGGATCCGAGACGATGGGACGGAACAACTATGAGCACGATGACGCGCGTGCGGGCGAACGATGTCGAACTCGGCGTCGAGACCTTCGGCCGAGAGGCTGATCCGCTCGTGCTGCTCGCCGGCGGGCCCACGATGCTGTCGTGGCCCGACTCGGTGTGTGAGCGCCTTGCGGCGGGTGGCCGATGGGTGGTGCGCTACGACCTGCGTGACTGCGGAGCGTCGACGACCCTGGACCCGCTCGCACCTGCGTACCGTCTGCGCGATCTGGCCGCCGATGCGGCGGCGCTGGTCGACACGCTGGGTGCCACGACGGCTCACCTGGGTGGGGCCGGGGTCGGCGGGATGGTCGCTCAGGTAGCGGCGCTCGATTATCCGAAGGCGTTTTCGGCCCTGACGCTGGTGAGCACCCGGCCGGTCGCGCCCGGCCCGGTCGACGACGATCTGCCGGACCATGACGCGGCGACCATGGCCGCGCTGTTCTCGCGCCCGATGCCCGACTGGACCGACCGAGCCGCGGTCGCCGCGTTCGCCGCCGACGGCGCCGAGCTGCTGGGCAATGACCCGGAACAGGCACGCACGACCGCGACACGGATCTGGGACCGCACACCGTCGAGCGAACCCGCGGTGCACCAGGCGAACCAGCTCGGAATGGTGTTCGCCCGGCTCGACTGCACGCCGCGGTGGCGGGAGCGCCTCGGCGAGCTGGCCCTGCCGGCACTCGTCGTGCACGGCCGCGCGGATCCGTTCTTTCCGGTCGGCAACGGCGAGGCGCTCGCCGCGACGCTCCCCACCGCGCGGCTACTCGTCCTCGACGACATGGGCACCGCCCTGCCGGACGCCGCGGCCGACACGGTCGCCGGCGCGATGCTCGCCCTCTGATCCGACTCTCCCGGCGCCCGCGTCGGATCACTGTGCGCGGTCTCGGAAAGCTCCGGTGGTCAGGGCGGTGACGGTCCCACCGGACCGGGGTGGACGCGGGGTCAGCGGGTGCAGAGGCAGGTCGTTGGCCGGATCGGTGACCGTCGACAGATGCTGCAGAATCACGCCCTCACGCAGCGCCCATGGCTCACCACGACCTCGTCGACATCGAGAGCACTCAGCGTCTCGTCGGCCACGATGGCACCGGCGAGGATTTGATAGGCACGCGAAGGTGAGACACCGCGCAGTGCGGCGCGACGGTCCGCACTCAGTGCCGCCAGCCGCGGGACCCAGGAATGGATATCTTTGCGCGACAAGGTCCGTCGCACGAAAGGTCCTTTTCGCTGCGGTGGTGCACCCGTCAGCCGGGCAAGTTGCTTGAAGGTTTTCGACGTCGCTACCACCAGCTGAGGCTCGCCCTCCCACTGCAGACGGTCCGCCGTTTCGCGCAGGGTCTCGCGCACATAACGGCGCATCTGCTTGATCTGCACTCGGGGCGGTGGATCGACGTCGAAGAAGCTGCGAGTCAGCCGACCGGCGCCGAGAGGAAGTGACACCGCCAGTTCCGGCACTGCGTCACGGCCGAGCGCGATCTCCATCGATCCGCCCCCGATGTCGATATCGAGTAGACGCCCCGTGCACCACCCGTACCAGCGGTGCACAGCCAGATACGTCAGCCGCGCCTCTTGCAGACCGGTGAGGTACTGCGGTCGCAGACCGCATTCGGTCTCGATGCGATCGAGTACGGTCTCCCGGTTCTCTGCGTCCCGGATGGCAGCGGTGACAAACGGGTAGATCTGATCAACTTCGTGTCGGTGTGCTGCGTCCAGGGTCCGCGTCACCGCCCTGCAAACCCGTTCGATCGCGTCGTCCTCGAGAAAGCGATCGTCTCGGAGCGACTCGCCCAGCAAGGTGGCAGTCTTGACCGCGTAGACAGGCAACGGCGGGGCACCCGCCGTTGCCTCCACAATCTGCAACTGCGCCGAGTTCGAACCGATGTCGAGAACTCCGAGCCGCACCCCGTCCGAGTACCCACACCGTGTCGGACCAATCAAGAGGCGAGAAGGCGGGCGATCGTCATCTCGAGGCCGGTATCGACACGGACGCTCCGGTCACCCCGCGGGTCCAGCAATCCTCGTTCGTCGGCTCGGTAGAGTTCGGCCAGGCTCACGGCGATGTGCGGCCGGAACCCCGCGTCCACCAACGCACCCGACCACGCGTCTTCGGGAACGGGTGTGACGACAAGCTCGCGTCCGAGCGCATCGCCGAGCAGGCCCGCGACTGCCCGCTCGGAGTACGAGGGGCCGACGATATCGATCGATTCGCTGTCAGCGGGTCGAGACCGGAGTGCCTGGGCTGCAAGGGTTCCGATATCCGCGGTGGCGACCATCGAATGCGGGACGTCTGCCGAGGCGGCGAACACGGGGTAGACGCCGCTGGAGCGGGCGACGTCGAGGACGTCGGCGACCTTCTCCTGGAAATGGCCCGAGCGCAGAGCCGTGAGTGTGGCACCGGAGGCGAGCAGCGCCTGCTCGAACCGATGCAGTCCGGTGATCGGGCCTGTGCCTTCGGCGAGGTCGGCCCCGCCCGAAGAGAGCATCACCACATGCGGAACATGCTGGTCGGCGACCGCGCCCGCGATCGAGTCGATGAGCCTGTCGGCGTGCGCATCGAGGTCCTCGACGGCCAAGTCGAACGGCAGCAATGTGAAGAACCCCGCGCTGCCCGCGAGTGCCTCTCCCAGCATCGCCCGGTCGTCGAGGGCGACCACGCGCGTCTCGGCTCCGCGGGCCGCCCAGTGGGCGGCGTCTGCGTGGCGGCGAACCAGCACGCGGACTTCGCATCCTGCGGCGAGAAGGCTCCTCGCGGTGGCTGATCCGACCCGGCCTGTGGCTCCGGCGACGACGTACATGATGTTCCCCTTCGATCGAACTCGATTGGCTGTGCAGCCCACGCTAGAGAACGATTTCCGGTACATCTATGGCATCGAGTCCGCAATCCTTGCTCAATCGTCCAATATCGCCGGAAGACCGAGCCGATGGTGTGACACGATTGCCGGATGCGGAATGTGCCAGGCACGGACAGTCGGGATCGGCTCGCTCGCGTGTTGCACCCACTTCGGATGCGCAGCACGTTCTACTGCCATGCCGAACTGGGTGAGCCGTGGGCGTTGGAAATGCCTGCCATCGCCGATGCGGTCAGTTTCCATGTCCTCACCGCCGGAGCCTGCTGGTTACGCATGCCGGGCTCCGAGGCGGTCGAACTACGTGCGGGCGACCTCGCGCTGGTGCCGCACGGGAAGGGCCACGACCTGCTCAGCACCCCGGAGGCGGGACCCACTTCCAGGGTCGACCTGCTTCCCCAGCGCTACCTGAGCGAGCAATACTCGGTACTCGAGCACGGCGGCACCGGCCGAACGACCCAGTTGATCTGCGGCATCGTGTCTTTCGACGAGCCCGCGGCCCGCGAGCTGCTGCGCTCGCTGCCCGCAACCGTGTTTGTCGCCGGCGACGCTTCCGCCGCCTCGTCGATCCGCGACACCTTACGGCTCATGGCGGGTGAACTCGCCCATCCCCAACCCGGCGGAGAGGCCGTCGCCACCCGCCTCGCCGACATCCTCGTCGTCCAGGCGATCCGCGCGTGGCTCGCGACCGGCCTCGACACCGGCACCGGATGGCTCCACGCGCTGCAGGACGCACGGATCGGCCAGGCGCTCGAAGCGATACACGCCGACCCCGGCAACGAATGGAACCTCGAACGGCTCGCCCGCACCGCGACGATGTCACGATCCGCGTTCAGCGCACGCTTCACCGCACTCGTCGGGGAAACCCCCATCGCCTATCTCACCCGCTGGCGCATGAACCTCGCCCGCTCCAGGCTCCTCGAGGAGAACGTCACCTCGGCACAGGTCGCCACCGAACTCGGCTACCGCTCCGAGGCCGCGTTCCACCGGGCCTTCACCCGCATCATCGGACGCACCCCCGGCTCGATCCGCCGACAACAGCGGCTCGACCTCGCTCCGTCACCACGCTGAAGCGAGAACCACCCGCTACAGCGTGGTGACCGCCTCGGACACCTGCACACCGCCGGCAACTCGTCCGGAGTCCTCGAGCCATGCCTGGTGACCGTGCTCGTTGGCGAGCCAGAGTTCGCGGGGCGGCTGGAGGGTGAAGATGCGGCCGCCGGTGCCCGGGGTGGCGTACATGAAGACGACGACGGAGCGGAGTTTGTACGCGTTGTCGTCGCCCTTCCGTCCATATGCCTGCTTGCGGATGTACACGTACTGGACGCTGGCCAAGTCGATCTGCAGACCCGCGGGATCGTTGGCCTCGCCCGGTTTCGCCCGATCCGAACGCACGAACGTGGGGGGCTGTGGAATCGGGGCCTCACCCAGCACATAGGTGATAAAGGTGCCCCTTTCGAAATCGTCGATGGTGGAGGACGAGAGCGGAAACTCGCGGCCTCCGCCGGTGCCCCACAATCCGATGTAGATTTCGTCGTCGGTTTGCGAGTCCGAGTCCAGTGAGGTTTGCAGGTTGACCTGCATTCCCAGAATGTCTGCCATTTGTCTACGCTCCTCGGCATCGCGGCCGGATCGGTCCGAGTCCTCAGTGTGCGAGGCTGCCGACGGCGGCGGGAGAGACCTCAGGGTGCAGATCCGCCCACCCCGGGCCCGATAATTCCCGGTGCCGGTCCTGCAAAGAAGCGGATGATGTAGGGGTGACTCCCGCGTCGCCCGAGGTTCTTCGGCTCCGGTGGCAGACCCGCGCCCGAGATTACGACACGTTGCCATCACAAGATGAGGAGCAACCGTCATGACATCGATCCAACCCGCCGGCGGCGGCGGGGGCGGCGGGACGATGGCCCGCCCCAACTCGTCCGGCCTCGCGGACGTCATCGACACCATTTTGGACAAGGGCCTGGTCATCGATGCATTCGTGCGAGTCTCACTCGTCGGCATCGAACTCGTTACCATCGACGCCCGCATCGTAGTCGCCAGCGTCGACACCTACCTGCGCTTCGCTCAGGCGGTCGACCGGCTCGAGATCTCCCATACCGAACCGAAGGGTCTGCCCGACATAATCGGCGACGTCGGCGGCAAGGCCGTAGAGAGCGCCGCAAAGCGCAAGACCAACAGCGCCCTGGACTCGGCGGCCGAAAAGATCCTCGGGTTCCTCGGCGACGTCGCCGAGCAACGCCAGAGCAACTCACGCCCCAAGCGCAGGAGGGAATGACGACCGATTCCCGTCGGCAGTATCGCCCCGAGGGCGGTCACGGCCGCGCGCTGGGACCGGGTGCGCCGTGCGTGCGTCGGCGCTCCTTCATCTCCGCCTCGAACACGTGCCGCTTGCCCTCCTGCAACGCATCCCGCACGCGGCGTTCTTCGGAGCGAAACACCGACCAGTAGTTGTCGTCGAAATCCTCCACGACCTGAAATGTCCACCGGCCGGTAATCACATTGCGGCCCAATACCTCTCGCTCCAGACGGGTGGCCTCGTCGGTGTGTCCACCGGCCGTGAGCATGTCGACGGCATCCCCGAGAAGCAGGTCCGCGTGCCCGATCAATTGATGGAACTCGTAGAGGTGCCCGCGGGCACGCTCGACGAATTCGAGAGCTTCCGACAATTTCCCCACCGCAGCCACGGTGCCGTCGTCGACCCCTTCGGGTCTGAGGTGGTCGAGATCGGGTCGATCAGCGCTGTCGTTCACCGAGTACGCATTCCCGCGGGTCGTATCCCCCAAACAGCTTCCGGGCACTACCCGTGGCGTCGAACGTGTCCGGCCGGTTAGTCTCGCGTGCATGACAGGGACCGAGGCGGACGAGGTCTATCAGGCTGTGGTGGCGATCGCGGACGAATCCCTGGTTCACCTGCGGGAGATCTTGTCGCGGATGAGCTACGAGCAGGCGAACACGGTCCCGGCGCTGCCCGGCGCCAACAGTCCCTATGCGATCGTCACCCACTGTGTCGGCATGACCGACTACTGGGGCGGTTCACTGATCGCCGGCCTGCGTATCCCCCGCGACCGGGATGCCGAGTTCGACGCTCACGGCGACCCGCAGCAGCTGTGCGACGAGGTCGAGCGGCTTCGTCGGCGACTGCCCGAGTGGGTGAAGATCGCACTGACCGAGGGCGTCCGGGACCGGACCGCCACCGGAACCAACCGCAGCGACGCACAGACGGCCTCCCCGACGTGGATGCTGGTGCATATCGTGCGCGAGTTGTCCCAGCACCTCGGGCAGCTCGAGATCACCCGCGACCTGCTGTCGGCCGACGATCACTGACGACCGAAGAGTCAGCCGACCGAAGAGTCAGCGCGATGCGCGGGCGAACAGGTCGTGGCCCGCGGCGGTGCCGTCGAGGACCCGGGCGGTGCGGCGCTTGATCTTCCAACTCCCCTCGATCCGCGCGAGTTCGAAGCGGTTCGCGCTGACCCGCCACACACGGAACGAATCGGCATCGAGATTGCGCCGCAGCAGCAGCGAGTGACACGTCACGACCGCGGTGTCGCCGTCGAGGCGGATGTTGACCGGATCGAGCAGGTGACCACAACCCTCGTTGATGTAATCCTGGTGGGGACGGGTACGCACCATCTCGACGATCGCGTCCCGGCCCTCCATGACCCGGATGTCGGTGTCGTAGACCGCGTCTTCGGCCCACAGCGTTTCCACGGTCTCGGCGTCGCCGGAGTCGACGGCGGGCCCGTAGGCCGTGAGCACCTCCTGGATGGCTGCCTTGTCCTCGAGGATCTGCACGCGCTCGAGGAGTGCAGCGACCTGGTCTGCGGTGTCGGTCATGTCGATCCTTCCGAAGGGCGGGCACATCGCGACAGCCGGGCGCCGTCCCGGTCTTTCCTACCGATCCACCCGACCGGACCGCATCCGGCGTCCCGTTGACCGGAAGGTTCGTGGAACGGCCCCGGGTCCGGACAGGACTCTGCCGGATCACGGGCAGTTTCAGAGCAAGCGCTCTGTTATTCTGTCCCCGAGTTGCCGCACCACCGCGGAACCGGCTACGGAAGGACGAACAGAATGCCATCGATCACTCACGACGGCCCGATCTGGACGCTGGATCTCGGCGACGACGAGAACCGTTTCGGCCCCGACTGGATCTCCTCG
The DNA here is from genome assembly GCF_036327435.1 of Rhodococcus chondri. NCBI lineage: Bacteria > Bacillati > Actinomycetota > Actinomycetes > Mycobacteriales > Nocardiaceae > Rhodococcus > Rhodococcus chondri. The sequence continues at coordinate 11,292 of NZ_JAUZMZ010000047.1, forward strand.
GTCGACAAGGGCCTCGACGACCTCGAAGCCGGCACCGAACCCGCCGCCCTGGTCACGGTCGGGTCGGGCAAGTTCTATTCCAACGGGCTGGATCTCGACTGGCTCGGACAGCACCTGGACGAATACGTGCACTACGTCGCACGCGTGCAAGCCCTGTTCGCACGCGTTCTCACGCTCCCGGTTCCGACCGTTGCGGCGGTCAACGGACACGCCTTCGGGGCGGGCGCCATGCTCGCCCTTGCTCACGACTACCGGGTCATGCGAGACGACCGCGGCTACCTGTGCTTCCCCGAGGTGGACATCAACATCCCCTTCACCGCCGGAATGTCGGCGTTGATCACCGCCAAACTGACCCCGCGCACGGCACTGACCGCAATGACCACCGGCCGTCGCTACGGCGGACGACAAGCCCGCGAGGACGGACTCGTCGACGCCACCGCGGAACTCGAGACACTGCAGTCCGCAGCCGTCGATCTCGTTCGCCCGCTGGCAGGGAAGGACCGCACCACTCTCGGCACGATCAAGAACACCATGTTCGCCGCAGTCGTGGACACACTCCGGCAACCGGTCGGATGACATCCCGCCGCCCCGCCGGACGTCCTCGTCGGCACAACCGCGACGACCTGCTCGACCACATCCGGAAGCTCTGGGTACAGCAGGGCACGTCCGGCGTGACGATCCGGGCGCTGAGTGAAGCATCGGGCGCGTCCAACGGCGCTCTCTACAACGCGTTCGGTTCCCGGGACGGACTACTGGCGGCGGCATGGACGCGCGAGGCCTCGCGGTTCCTCGACTTCCAGCGCGAGTCCGTCGAGAACACCCGAACTGCAGGCGGTTCCGCCGCGGACATGGTCGTTGCGGCAGCACTCACACCGGCCGCGTACGCCGCCCATGACGACCTCGGGGCACGACTGCTGCTCGCCGTGACACTCGACGATCTAGCGACCGGGGAACTGACCGAACCGCAACGCCGCGAACTGGGCGGCCTGCGGCACACCTTGAGCGAGTTGATTTCCCTTCTCGCCCAAGCGCAATGGGATCGCCCGGACGCAGATGCGTTCACGCTGATCAAGTACTGCATCGTCGACCTGCCCGGGGCGTTGCTTCTCAAAGCCCACAAGGTGACGGACCCACTTGCCGTGCACGCCCTCGAACACGCGGTGCGCGGGATCGTCTCCGCACCGCCTCCACGACCGACGTCCTGATCTCGTCGTACTCGTGACGCACCGAGGCAGAGGCTCCACTCACGCGCCCGGACCCGATGCGGGCAGTGCAGCGATAGTGTTGGCGAGCATGAGTCCACGTCCACGACCGTTGCTGCGGCTGCGCGTGGCAGCCGCGGCGTACCGTTTCCGGGAAAGCCTGTTCGCCCTGCGACGAAGGCATGGCCGTGCCGGCGTGCCGCGACGGATGGATCACCCAATCACCGTCCGAACAGATCCTCGCCGCACTCCCGCCCTCGACCGTGGCGCGGCTGGAGACCCGTCCGGGCGCATACATCCATAAGGGTGAGGTTCTGATGCGGGTCCGGCCCACACCGCGTGACGCGGAGAAGGTGCGGGACCGTCTCGAAGCAACGGTCGAGATCTCCGATAGCCGGACCATGCAGCAGGACGTCGATTTTGCGTTGCGGCAACTCGTCGACGTCGCATTACGCGCGTTGAGTGCGGCGATCAACGATCCCACAATCGCCGCTGAAGTGGTTCTGCGACTCGGTAGCGTGCTGCGGGTACTGCTGACCACCGAGTCGCCGTCTCTGTCGGTGTGCGGTGCCGAGGACCGGGTGCTGCAACGACCGTGGATCCTGTCCGCGGACGAGTACATCGAGCACGCATTCGAACAGATCCGCCAAGCCGGTCCGACACAATTGCATGTCGCCAGCACCCTCGCCCGGGTGCTGCGCATGCTCGTCGAGCACGTGCGATCGGCAGGCCGCCCCGAGCACATCCCGGCCCTGCAACACCAGCTGGACATGCTCGTCGACGCAATCGAGGCACAACCCGGGCTCCACCCCGAGGACGTGCGCCGGTTCCGCGCTGTCGCTCGGTCCGCCACCGACCCGGCCGAACATCGAATCCAGTGAATCTCTCACCGGCGGGCAGATGTTCGGCCGGGTCCCGAGCGAGTGCCGCCGCACCGGCCGTCGTCCGAAAGCACAGCAGAGGGCGGGGTAATCGTTCTCGCGCAGGGAGGTCGAAGCGCACCGGCCGCGCTTCGACACCTCGAGTCGCCCACGTGTTTCGCGGCCTCGACCTCGGGTACGCGATCGGTATCCCGAAGAAAGGAGTTCCGATGGCCACCCAAGAATCCGGCCAGGTGACCGGCACCAAGGACAAGGATTACAACCTTGTCTGGTACGTCGAGTCCTGCCTGAACAACGCCCTACGGCTGGAAACCTACATCCAGGACGCCGAACGCGAGAACGACCAGGAGCTGGCCGAACTGTTCCGCAAGGCCCAGGCCGACAGCCGCAAGGGTGCCGAGCAGGGCAAGGGGCTGCTCGCTGCCCGCCTGAGCGCGGCCTCCTAGCCGCAATCGTCGCTGACCGACAGCGGGACGTCTGCCCCGTCGGGAGGACCGACGGGGCAGACGTCGCTCGGTTCGATTACACGCACCGAGAACACCGGCAGATCAATTCACCTCACCGGGCCCGGCATCTGCGGATGACTGCAGGAGTTCGGCGCGGGTGGCGGGCATGCCGCTGCGACCTCGTTCGGTGCACTTGACCGCCAGGACGTGATTGAGCCCGAGGCGATTCGCCGCGAAACTCAACGCCGCACCGGCCATGTACAGCCGCCACACGCGTGCCCGCCCGGCGCTGCTGTGGGCCACCGCCTCGTCCCAGTTCGCCTCCAGGTTCCCCACCCACGCCCGCAGGGTGAGCGCGTAGTGCTCGCGCAGCGACTCCACGTCGCGCACCTCGAAACCGGCCCCTTCCAACGCCTCGATCGTCGTCTCGAGCGGCAGGATTTCTCCGTCGGGAAACACGTAGCGATCGATGAAGGACGTCTTGGAGAACGTGGCGGGTTTGCCCGGTCGCCGCGAGATCGCATGGTTGAGCAATCGGCCCTGCGGGCGTAGCAAGGCGAACAGGTCCGCGGCATAGGTCGGCAGCATCGCGGCGCCGACATGCTCGGCCATGCCGATGCTCGAGATGGCGTCGTAGGGGCCGTCGTCGACGTCGCGGTAGTCCTGGACCCGGATCTCCACCAACTGGCCCACGCCCGCGTCGACCATCCGTTTACGGGCGTAGTCGGCCTGTTCGCGGGACAGGGTGACACCGACGACGTGCGCACCGTAGTGACGTGCCGCGTGCAACGCGAAGGACCCCCACCCGCAGCCGACGTCGAGTACCCGCATCCCCGCGGCCAGGCCGAGCTTGCGGGCCACCAGATCGCATTTGGCGACCTGGGCCCCATCCAGATCCGCGCTCTGCTGCGCCCAGTACGCGCACGAGTAGGTCATCGACTCACCGAGCACGAGCCGATAGAAGTCGTTGCCGACGTCGTAGTGGTGTCTGACCGCGGCCGCGTCGCGCCCCTTGTCGTGCCGGTCCCCTCGCACCCGTTTCATCTCTTCCGGTGGCGGCTTCGGTGGCAGGCCGATGATCCCCAGGCGCAGCGCCGCTTTCACCAATTCCTTCTTCGTCTGCCCGTCGATCCGGACACCGGGCCCACGACTGGGGTCCGATACCTCCTCCAGCACGTCGAGGCCGGCGAACAGGTCTCCCTCGATGTCGATGTCGCCGGAGACGTAGGCCCGGGCGAAACCGAGGTCGTTGGGTGCCCACAGCAACCGCCGGAGACCACGCCGATCGACGAGGTGCACCTGCCACGGCGCATCCGTCGGCCCACTCCGGCTACCGTCCCAGCACCTGATCCCGACCGGAGCCTGCTCACCCAGCACCGCACGAACGAGCGGCGCCACTGTGTCAGCGACCGTCATACCCACCTCCGTCCCGCAAAGCCACCCCGACGATATCGACGGAGCCTCGATCGCCGCGCACAATCACACCGATTGCCTTGTGTCCCAGGTTTCGCCCCGCGGTGTGCTTCCGCTCCGTAGCGTGGAGAAATATGGCCGATGCGGATATCCACTTATATTTCGACCCGGTGTGCCCATTCGCCTGGATGACGAGCAAATGGGTGCGCCTGGTGATGGCGCAACGCGACTACCGCGTCGATTGGCGTTTTATCTCGCTGCGCCTGATCAATGCTCACATCGACTACGCCGCTCACTTCCCGCCCGACTACGAAGCGGGCCACACGAGCGGATTGCGGCTGCTCCGGGTTGCGGCGCGAGTGCGAGCCGGGCACGGACGTGAGGCGGTGGGTCCGCTGTACGAGGCGCTCGGCAACAAGATCTTCGAAACCCCCGTCGTCGCCGGTGACACCCCTGACCCGGAACGACGCGGGACGCGGGCATTCGTCGAGCCCGCCCTCACGCAGGCGGGTCTACCGACAGCCCTGGCGGATGCATTGGACGACACGTCGCTGGACGCGCTCATCCAGACGGAAACCGACGAGGCGCTGGGCCTGACCGGTAAGGATGTAGGAACGCCGATCATCCACTTCCAACCGCCGAGCGGGGTGGCGTTCTTCGGCCCGGTGATCAGCCGGTTACCCGGCGAAGCGGACGCGGCCCGCCTGTGGGATCACGTCATCGGGTTGGCGGGCTTCCCGGGGTTCGCCGAACTCAAACGCAGCCTGCGCGAACTGCCGCAGTTGCCGGGACTCGGTGTCGCGCCCGACGAGGTCGGAGTGGAGCAGGACTGGCACGGCGGCAGTCGCCGAACCAAGAGGTAGGCAGCGTCCAGGGCAACGCCCGCCGCGCCGAAGCACTGCCGGTCGAGCCGGATGTCCTCGCCGACGCCCCAGGACTTATCGATCGGACGAGAAGCCGAAAACCGCCAGGTCGTCGCCGACGATAACCTCTCCGGAAAACCCTTGCTGCGCTCGGCGTTTCCATTCTTCGTTACTGGTCAGGGAGGGATCACCGGGAACGAGGTGATTGAGCACCAGTGTGTTCACGCCGGCACGTTCGGCCAACGCGCCGATGGCATCGATGTCGGCGTGGGAGGCCCGCAGGTGTTCGATCATCCCGTCGGGCGCGTCGGTCGAGGCGACCCGATCCAGGTTGATGACTTCGTGAACGAGGTAATCGGCGCCTTGCGCGAGACGGACGATGTTGTCGCAGATGCCGGTGTCTCCCGAGAAGACTATCGACCCGTCTGCGGTGTGACTCGATCCGGTCAGGACACCGGGAATTGCACCGACGACTTGGCAGCGACGCAAGCCGCGAACTCGGTGTTGACGCGCTGGTGATGCCGATCGTTCAGGTAATCGGTGAGAGCTTGCTGGTCACGGAAGACAGCGGTCACGGCATAGTCGGCCGTCCCCGGACGCAGGTGCAGGTCAGGACCGTGCCGATAGGACTCGATGCCCGTGCAGAAGTCGGAGACGGTATCGAGGGCGCGGGACAGCGCGGCGATCGTCTCGGAGGAGGTGGTCGGGGTGAAGGTGAATGTCACCACGTGGGCGATGGACACAGCGGTGTGCTCCTTCTCGGAAAGTGAAGGACTCGGTGCAATGGAAAATGTCGTGAGTTCAGACGGGTCGAGGTTCGGGATGATGCAGTGGCGCGCCGGTTGCGGCGCGAACCCGTTCTTCGGTGAGCGCCGGCAGCGGAGTGTCCACCTTCTCGATCATGATTGCCTCCACCCTCGGCGCCACCGTGCTGGTCACCTCCTCGAGTGCAGACAAGATCGAGCGGGTCCGCGGACTCGGGGCCACCGCAGGCACCGTCGGGAACATCGACATTCCCTCCCTCTACTTCGGCCAGCACACCATCCTCGGATCGACCCTCGGCACGGCAGACGAGTTCGGCCGGATGCTTTCGCTGTTCGAGACACACCGCCTCCACCCCGTGATCGACTCGGTGCGCCCGTTGACCGATGTCCGCGCCGCGCACGAACGCATCGAAGGCCGGGCCCACTTCGGCAAACTCGTCCTGTCCATCACCTGAGGCCGGAGCTCGTCGAGCCTATGAATCGTCCGTCGAGCTGCGGCAAGGCCTTTTCATCGCCGGGACGGGCAAATTGCCGATCGGATGCTCGCCGCTCACGCTGAACGCGGGAGGCGCCGGCTCAGCAGCTCCTCCCAGTGGTCGAGTCCCACGTAGCGCCGGCGGGGATGACCGAGTGGCGTCCCGGCGGCGAGGTCGATGAGATCTCGTGCGACGCCGAGGATGGTGACGTGGTTTCGCTGGGCCACGTCGAGCAGTTCGTCGAAGGCCTGCGCCTCGGTGCACTTCCGCATTTCGATCACGATTGCTTTCGCGGTAGCGAGCAGCTCCCGCTTGTCGAATACGCGCCGAGTCGTCGAGGACGGAGTCGTCGATTCGAGGAGAGACGAGTCGGTGCGATGTTCCGCTGCTGCCATGTAGAGCCCCTTGCGGTGTGTGCCGTGTCGATCGGAAGCGGGGTACACCTCGAATCGGCACGGCTTGTGAAGCAGGTCACTTTTGCGACCCTTGTAGTTGTATCGGATCGGACCGCGCCTGTCACCTGCACGGCTCGATCGATGATCTCGACGACCCCTACTCGCGCCGGCAACACGTACACCACGCACGCCACGGTGAGGCACCCGTGAGAACTCTCGGTAAACCGCGCTCGGCGAGGAGGTGAGCAACGGCGGGCATATCACGTACCGGACAATCCGACCGGAACGCGGCGCAACGGACACATCGAACGACCGTGTGGATTCGTGCAGCGGTATGGGATGGGCACGATGACCGTCCGCCCATCCCATACGCGTGTCGATTTACGAAGGCCGGGTTTACCTCAAGACTTCGCGGGCCGTGGAGAACATAGGCCTGCTGACCGAGGCAACCATGGAGACGTGCGCCCGAGTCAGCTCGCCGATCAAACCGGGTCCGCTCAGTGCGCCGATCTGCTCCTCCAGGGTGAGGAAGGCGCACAGGGCGTTTTCGTAGGTGTCGATCGCGAGGTTTCCGGTCAGCTTGACGGTCGCGAGAAGATTCTCGTTGGCAGAGCGGATCTGCCCGGTGGCGCCCTCGAGCGTCCCGGCCGGACCGGTGGGAGCGTCGGGTTCGATGCCCCCCAGTGCGACCGCGGCGCCGATCTCGGTGGCCTCGCTCGCAGCGTCGGCGGTGCTCGCAAGCTCGCTTGCATCGTCGGTATCCCGGGACGGATTGCTCCCGGGCGGGGTCGTGACTGTCTCCCGTGTCGCAGCGGAAGGGTCGGAGTTCTTCGGATTCTTGTGTGTCGTAAGGGACATCATGTGTCTTCTCCGATGGAGTCGCGTGTATTCACGGACACCTCCGACGGTAGCAACATTCTTACCGTCCCAACGAGAACCTCTTCCGGGATTGGAGCTTTCACTTCGAGTTCAAGCTGTGTTCACTGAGGGCTACAAAGTCGTGGCCGGTGAGCGCGAGGCGCGGGCGAACAGGTCGTGGCCCGCGGCGGTGCCGTCGAGCACCCGGGCGGTGCGGCGCTTGATCTTCCAACTCCCCTCGATCCGCGCGAGGTCGAATCGATTCGCGCTGACCCGCCACACACGGAACGAATCGGCATCGAGATTGCGCCGCAGCAGCAGCGAGTGACACGTCACGACCGCGGTGTCGCCGTCGAGCCGGATGTTGACCGGATCGAGCAGGTGACCACAACCCTCGTTGATGTAATCCTGGTGAGGACGGGTACGCACCATCTCGACGATCGCGTCCCGGCCCTCCATGACCCGGATGTCGGTGTCGTAGACCGCGTCTTCGGCCCACAGCGTTTCCACGGTCTCGGCGTCGCCGGAGTCGACGGCGGGCCCGTAGGCCGTGAGCACCTCCTGGATGGCTGCCTTGTCCTCGAGGATCTGCACGCGCTCGAGGAGTGCAGCGACCTGGTCTGCGGTGTCGGTCATGTCGATCCTTCCGAAGGGCGGGCACATCGCGACAGCCGGGCGCCGTCCCGGTCTTTCCTACCGATCCACCCGACCGGACCGCATCCGCCGTCCCGTTGACCGGAAGGTTTTACGCCCCGGTCGGGCACCGCCGACGAGTCCGCGCCCCGAATCGATCTTTGCGCCTGTAGCAACGTGGGTAAAGACCCGTTCATCGCGCCAACTCTGAGATGACCGTGTCGGCGGCGGCGAACAATCCTGGCCGGCCGCCGTCACCGACCATGGCCTCCGCTTTCCCCGCGATCGCCGGATTCGCACCGCCGACGGATTGCAGAGTGAGCAGTGCGATGGCGACGACGCCCGCCGTGAGGAACACGGTGACGACCCACACCGACCGTGCCCGAAGCAGTTTCAGCCATTCGACGGCCAGCGTGGCCAACATTACGGCGCGGCAAGCGCGAAGCTCCCGCCGCCTCACTCGGCGCTGTCGGCCGGTAACGGCGGCAACGGTCGCTCGGTGGGGAGAGGCTCGCCCGGAGTCCAGGCATCGAACGGCACCTGCAGCGTGACGCTTCCGGCCCGTTCGAAAGTGAAGGTGACCGGATAGGTCAGGCCGGGGCGGATCACGTCGTCGGGAAATTCCCCGCGCACGGTCACCGGCTGATCCGGCGCGCTGGGGTTATCGAGTTGCTCGACGGGTTGCCCGGCGGACAGCGCGGTCCCGGGACGGATCTCACGTGCCTGCTCGGGTCCCTCGAGACGCAGTGAGGTCGCTGCCTTCGACTCGACGGACACGAGCCGGTCGGTGGTGCCGGAATTGTTGATCACGGTGAATGCGACTTCGACCTGCCCGTAACGAGCGTCGCCCGAATCGCTCGGCTCGGCGTGGAAGTAGACATTGCGCAGGTCGAGGTCGCCGAGTTGGGCGTTGGTACCGTTGATCGCCGCTGTCTGAGTGCTGGTCTGGGATATCTGTCCGGCGCCGCACGCCACGGTCAACCCTGCCACGGCTACCAGAGCGATGAGGAAGCGGACGCGGCGATATCGAGGCATGCGGGACCGGTGGACGGAATACACGGTATTGCTCCTTTCGTCGAGGTGTCCCGTTCGATGTGCGTACCCGTACGGATGCCCCGCACTCGTCGGTGCCTGTCTCGAGAGGGCAACGATTGACGACGCAGAGTGCGGGTATGCGCCGAAGCATGGGGTTTTGTTGGGTACCGCGAATCTTCGGCGTACGGATCGTGGCCGGCCCCGGCGTCTTCCGACAGGAGCGGTGGGCATGACGTGGGTATATACCGTTCTCGGCGTGATGCTCGTGGCCGTGGCGCTGCGCGATATCTTCGCGACACTGTGGCACCCCCGCGGCCTGGGCACCGTGTGCCGGTGGGTCTTCGGCATGATCTGGCGTGTCGCCGGGCGCGTCCGCCGCCGCGGACGCGCTCTCGGATCGGCCGGACCGATGGGCATGGTGGCGACGGTGGCGCTGTGGGCGACGATGATTGTCGTGGGGTGGGCGTTGATCTATCTGCCGCATATGCCGGCCGGCTTCTCTTTCGCGCCCTCGCTGCAGCCGCAGGAATCGTCGGATCCTGTTGAGGCTCTGTATCTGTCGCTGGTGACCGTCGCAACCCTCGGTTACGGAGACATCACCCCCGTCTATCCCGCCTTGCGGCTGCTGGTGCCCCTACAGGCGCTGATCGGGTTCGTGTTGTTCACCGCGGCGATCTCCTGGGTGCTGCAGATCTACCCTGCGTTGCTTCGCCGACGGGCCGCTGCTCGTAGCGTGAGCCTGCTGGATTCGACAGATTCGGCCGAAGTCGCGGCCGCCGGCGATACGAGTGTTGCGTGCGCACTTCTCGACGGCGTCACCGACGCACTGACAACGGTCGAACTGGATCTCATGCAGTACCGCGAAACGTACTTCTTCAGGGAGACCGAAGCCGACCGGTCGTTGGCCGCGACGCTCGCGTATGTGCCGGAGCTGGCGAAGGCAGGGCAACGATCGTCGGCAATGGAAGTGCGGCGCGCCGCCGTCCGGCTCGACGAGCAATTACGTTCGCTGACCGGGCATCTCGATGATCAGTACCTACGCACCGGCGGTTCACCCGCCCAGATCTGCGCCGCGTTCGCCGCCGACCACCGGCACCGGCCCTCGGGCCGGTGATCCGGCAGGTCGAATGCCGCAGAACTACCCGAGAGAAGTGAGCAGATCCCGGCATGCCTGCTCGCAGCGTCGGCATGCGTCGGCGGCAGATCCTGCAGTGTTCGTGCATGGAACTGTGCTCGGCACAATCGTCGCCACATGCCTTGCAGTCAGAGCAAACGAGGCTCCACCGAACCGCCCGGCACTTGTCGCGTACCCGAACAATCGTCGGGATAACGCCGCGCTCCGTATCGTCCGGGCAAAGACGAAACGGCCACGTTTGACCGACGATGAACCGGGGCATTGCAATCGCGTAACCATGTACCGGCCGAGGGCGCTCGTCCTTGGTCGCCGCACTACAGGTCATTAACGTAGATCGCAGATCACCTTCGACGATCCGCGCACTCGTCCCTGGCAGACAGGAGAATACGATGCGAACCCGAAGCCGACTTTCCAGCCTTCTCACTGTGCTGGTGCTGAGCTGGCTGATCATCGGTGCGATCGCGGCCGGGCAACGCGGGTACTACAGTGACGCCTCGACCAACTGCGCCAGTGTGGGCACCATCGCCCTCACCATTGTGGCCGGACCGTTGAACTACCTGGGTGTGAACCCGACCGTCGACTGCGAATATCCCCAGCCCGACTCGTAGGTGAGGGCCTCTCCGGTTGCCGTCAGAAGTCCTCGTCGATGCACGCCAGTCGGTCACCGGCCATGCCGGCTTCTCCGGGCGCGGTCATGGTGCGCTGCGCGTGGAGCACCACGGAATTCGCCTCGTCGTCGCGGAACTCCCACTCGACGGTCGACGATGCCTGGGCGTTGCCGGCCTCGTCGGTGGTGATGTCGAGCCAGACCTCGTTCTGCGGGTTCGCGTAGGCGGGGTCCGTCGACGGCGATTCCGGGGTGGCGGCCGGATCGACGTCGTTCTGATAGTGCGGTCCCGCATCCGACGTTTCGCGTCCGCACGGTTGCGTGTGCACGTGCACGCCGAAGTCGCGACTCGGTGCCAGACCCGTCGCGGTGAGCGTGACAGTGGTGCGGCCGTCGCTCTCCTCGGATTCGACGGTCACGACCGACCCCACAGGAACCGCCGTCTCGTCGTACGTGAACGCGTCCTCGTCGGCACCGGGTTCGCCGGGCACCCGGAACGCCCCCGTCAGACCCGGGGGCGGCGGGACTGCGGTGGTCGTGGTTTCGGAAGTGGTGGGGAGTGGCGCTTCGACGGTGACCTCGTCCGTCGGCTCGTCGCTGCCGCATCCGGCGATGACGAGAGCAGCCACAGACGCCCCCGCGAGCAAGGTGGTGTGTCGTGGGTTCATGAATGAGGCATACCCGCCCCGCACCGCCCTGAACTCCACCTCGTCCGGAGGTCGGCAGTCTCATTTTCGACCGACTCGGGACGAAAGTACCTACATTGCCCGAAATGGTCATTTTCGGTAACGAACGATTTACCTCCCGCGACAGTCCGGCCAACTATCGCCTCAGATCGGAACAGTCGTGAATCCTCCCGCGGGTTGGCATCCAGATCCCTACTTCGACTCGAGCATCGAACGCTTCTGGGACGGTAAACAGTGGACCGACCAGACCAGGCCGGTCGGCTCCGGTACTCCTGGGGCGAAGAAGCGGCGTAAGTGGCCGTGGATCGCAGCCGTTGCAGCCACCGGAGTCTTCGGCATCGCTGCATTCGGCGGGGAAACACCCGAGGCGACAACAGTTCCGGTTGTTGCGACGACCACCGTCGAAGCACCGCGCACCACCACGGCAGTGCCCACCACGACGAGGCCCACCACGACTGTGCCCACCACGACGAGGCCCGCCCCTGTCACAACCACCACGACGATCGTGCCCGTCGTCCCACTGGTTCCGCAGACCACGACGTCGACGACGCGCTACACGCCGCCACCCGCCCCGGTATACACGCCGCCGCCCACCACCACCCGGCCCGCTCCTGCGTACACGCCGCCGCCCGAGCCCGTCTACACACCTCCCCCGGCACCGATCTACACACCACCGCCGGTGGTAGCGGACGTCCCGTCGGGTGTGCCGTACAAGAACTGTTCTGCGGCCCGGGCTGCCGGGGCCGCACCGGTTTATGTCGGCGAACCGGGATACGGAACCCACCTCGACCGCGACGGCGACGGCGTCGGCTGCGAATAGCCCTGCACAACCGAGACCCTCATCCCTCCAGCGGGAGTGTCCCGCGCGTGACGGAAACGGAGACCTGTCCGCCCGCGCGGGCTCGCTCGAGATACATGCGCGATCCCGGATCCTGGGTCAGTGAGCCGCAACGGCAGTGGTTCTGCCGGCCACTATGCTCACCAATCCGGACGGATCCACAGGAAGAGCGTTCCCTCGCCATGCCACGTGGCCGTCGGGTCGCACAAGTACGAGATCGGTCTCGTAGACCGTGCGCGCTGTCGCGTCGGCGACCGCGAGAACTCGAACAGGCAGGTTCGCCGCGCGTGCAGCGTCGACGAGACCGGTGGTGGCCTCTTCACCGATGAAGCTGACGATGGTGAAGGTGTCGCGGTAGGCGTCGAGCATGGATTGCCCATCCGGCAGCCGGACGTGTGGTGCGCGTGCGCCGGGCAGTGTGGTGGGAACGTAGGTCGCACCGTCATTCTCGGGCACAGGACTGCCGTCCGAGACGATGACCGGAGAGGCGTACAAATATCCCATTTCCACGCCGAAGCTCTCGTGCTCCCCGGTGTTCGACGCAAAATACTCCGCAAGCGCCCGCCGGTGCTCTTCTGCCTCGGCAGTGTCGGATTCGATAAGTGTGTGATCGATGAGCTCCTGGGCCTTGACGTGGACGCCGAGATGACGGAAAGACCAGTCCCGTGCCATGATCGCGACCGGTCGACGCTCGATTTCGTAGCTGTCGAGAAGGTCGTTGCCGCCGAATCCTCGGATGACCGCGGCGAGCTTCCATCCGAGATTGACTGCGTCGGCGATGCCTGTGTTCAGGCCGTATCCGCCGGTGGGGATGACTTCGTGGGCGGCATCGCCCGCCACGAACAGCCGCTGGAGGCGGTAGCGGTCTGCGACGAGTACGTTCGCGTGCCACACACTGCTCTGCAGAACTTCGTCGACCTCCAGATGCCGGCCGCACACAGCATCCAGCAGTTCCTGCTTGTCGATATCTTCGGTACGCACACCATCGGTGATGGCGCTGGTCTGCAACGTCCATGTATCGCGCTCGTCCTGGGCAATGATCGCCCCGACCCCACCTCCAACGAAGAAGGTGTGCCAGAACTGACCGTGTACGTGCAGGGTTTCGAGGTCGCGGGACTTGAAATGCACCTGGCAGAAGGTGATGACGCCCCGCTGTCCTTCCATGGTCAGTTCCATGGCGCGACGCACGACCGATCCCGCGCCATCACATCCGACAACATAGTCCGCTTCGAGCGTGTGGACGGTGCCGTCCACCGGGGAGGTGATCTCCACCCGGGCACCGTCGTCGTCCTGGGTGACGGCGGTGACACGCCACGGGCGGAGAATTTCGATGTTCTCGTCTGCGAGACAGCGGCGCATGAGCAGCTTCTCGACCTCGATCTGGGTCACCCGCTGCCACGCATGGGCAGGGGTAGTGCCGTCGTTCTTGGATGCGATCCGCTCGGACATCTCATCTACGCCGGGGTACTTCCACCGGCCTACCTGTCGTCCCGCCATCGAGGTGCAGAAGACGACATCGTACGAGTGCTCCGATGCGACACCGACAGAACGAATTTCGTCGACGAGACCGAGCCGGGCCAGCAGCTCCATGCTCCGCGCGTTGGTCAGATCCATCTTCGGAAAGCTCGTTGTCTGCGGAGCTTGTTCGACGAGGGTGCTCCGGATCCCGTGCATGCTCAGTTCGAGAGCGAGAATCATCCCTACCGGTCCGGCACCGGAGATCACGACCGGACGTCGCGACGACACGTCGATCGTGGCGGTGACGTCCGTCGGCGACGACTGACGGCTGGTCGAGTCATGTCCCGGATCGCGGCTTGTCGGGTGGCTCATTGCGTTCCCTTCGAAAGAGACGCGACACCGACACAGTCGTGGAGTACGACTGTGTGGGGGTGCCGCAGGCAGGTCGGGTGGAAGTGGGGTGGAATCACTGAGGTATGCGCCTGCTGCCGGGTAGAACCCGGTAGCTTCTGGAACTCGTGATCAGCGGGTAGCGCGGACCGGACTGGGATCCATGAAAATCGAGTATTCGGCTACTTTTTCGTTCTCGATACGGATGCGGGTGACCGCAGGGAGGGTAAACGTGGTGCCGTCGTTCATGGTGTAGGTGACGTTCACGTGCAAGGCGATGACATTCCCGTCGCACCACTGCTCGAGGATGGCGTGATGCATTCCGGCAACCGATCCCAGGTAGGACGCCACCCACTCCTGGATGGCCTCACTTCCCTCGACCGGGTCGTTGTTTCCCATGCGAAAGACACAGTCCGCAGAGAAGAAGCCGAAGAAGCGGATGATGTCGGTGTCCGCAGCATGAAGAAGGCTACGGGCGATCTCGAGTGCGGAGACATCTTCCGACGTTGTATCGAAGGTCATGGCGTTCACTTCCGTTCGCGTTGAGTGTGCTGCGCTCCGTGCACAGATGAGGCGTGCCGATCGGCCCGTCCGAGTGCTCTAGAGCAGCGGGTCGGTGACCGGAAGGTCGAGCGTGAAGCGACCGATCGTTTCCGAGGCAGTGTCGATGTCGAGGAAGGCGTGCACCGCGAGGACGCCGAGGTCGCGGTGGAAGCGTTGGATCGGTGAGGAGGTGCGGAACCCGTCGCCACCGATTCCGCGCACCATGTCGTTGAGAGCATTACGGCACAGGTCGGTCATGAACGCGGCTTTCAGCTTCATCTCCGCCCGATCTTGCGGATCCGACTGCTCGGCACGTCCCGCAGTGAGTCGCTCGAAGAAGGCGTGCAGAAGCGTTTCAGCCGCGTCCGCCGCGGCCAGGGCACGACCCAATCGCATCTGCGCAGCCTGCTTACCGGATGCCTTCTCCTGACTCAGTGTTCCTTGTCGCTGTCGGGTGCGGTCGATGAACGCGTTCGTTGCTCCTCGCATGGCGCCGACGACAACTGGGGTCACCTCTGCCATCGCGAACGGTAGGAACGGCAGATGGTACATCGGGTTCTCGTGAAGCAGCATGCCGGGCGCTGCGCCGGCCAGAGCGAGGTCGAACGGACCGGTCCGGTAGTCGGGGACGAACACGTCCTCGACAGAAACATCGTTGCTGGCCGTGCCGGACATTCCGGAGATGTACCAGGTGTCGTGGATCTTGACCTCGTTGCGAGGCACAAGGAACCACAAGGGCGCCGGGGGGCGACCGTCTTCGATGGAAAGACCGGCGAAAGTGAACCATTCGGCGTGTGCAGAGCCGGAGTTCCAGGCGGTCTGACCGGTGATCCGGTAGCCACCGTCAACCTTTTCCACGCCGCGTAGCGGGACGGCGGTACCGGCGGTGAGACTGTAGGGCTTGTCGGCGAACATCTCTCGTTGCGCCTGCTCGGTGAAGATGTTCACCCGCCATGCGGCGCCGATGTAGAAGGAGGTGACCCAGCCCGTCGACGGGCACGCTGCGCTGATGGCGCGAACGATGTCGGCCGCGACGTCGAGACCCAGCTCGAGGCCTCCGTACGCCTTCGGCGTCAGCGTCGACAGAATCCCCGACTCGATCAGGTCGGTGATCGTCTCATCGAGCGGTGCCCGGTTCTCCTCGGTCTTCTGTGCACGTTCGGCAAAAACCGGCACCAGGTCGTTGACGCGACTCATCAGTTGATCGGCAGTGAGGTCCATGATTTTCTCATTTCGATATGTGGGGGGTCGAACCGTTCGGTGCGAAATCAGCTCGATCGCAAGGAGTCCGAACAAATTCGACGCTTAGCGTTCGGTTTGCTCGTCGGGTGCCACGAGGGTGAGGCCGTATCTGCGTGCCAGCGCTTCGGCGTCGCAGGGACCGGCTGTGTTCGTCGGATCGCTGACTCCCTCCAGGTCGGCGAACACCGCACCGGAGAATCCCGGTAGTGCGATATCGGTCAGCGCGAGGGCACTGGCGGCGACCGTAAGTCGATCGCGTAATACGTCCGGATTTACGCGCACCGGCACCACGTGTCCGGGCCTGCCGAAATCGTCGACGCCCGATCGTGGGTCTCCGAGCACTCGGGCGGTGTGCGCCCGCTCAGCACCCGAGATACCTGTGGTGGTTCCGGAAGAGGCGTCGACAGTGACACATTGGCCGTACCCGGGCGCGGAGGGTGTGCGCAGACTCGGAGTGGCTTCGGGCAGGCCGAGCCGGTCGCAGTCCCTCTCGTGGAGGGCGACCTGAACGAATCCCGTGCTGTGTCGAATGACGAAGGCCATCTGCTCGGTGGTCACTGTGCCGGCGCACCCGACGAGCACGATCCGAGCACAGTGCCGCAGGATGATCAGTTCTCCTCGCGCCAGGGCACACATGCCTTCGGCCGCCGTAGACCACAGCATGCGTGTGGGGGCGGCATATGCCACGGAGGTGGTCATGACATTCCTCTCCGAGAGGGTGGGTGCCGGCGGTTATACGGTCTCCAGGGCGGAGTGCGTACCGAAGGCGCGGCGGTGGTACGTGAGAGGGCTGCCGTGCTGCTGGTCGGCGGCAACGACGTTGCCGAGCACAATCATGTGGTCACCGCCTTCGAGGATCCGGTCGACCGTGCAGGCCACCCATCCGGCTGTGCCGATGATCCGGGGAAGGTCGTGATCGATCTCCCACCGAACCCCGTGAAACTTACCGACCCCGTCTTTGGTGGCGAATTTCATTGCGGCGCTGTGCTGGTCACTGGACAAGATGTTCAGGCCGAACTTTCGTGACTCGGTGACGAGTTCAAGGGTCTCGGATCCTCGATCGAGGGAAACCACGACCATCGGGGGGTTCATCGACAGCGAGAGGAACGCGCTGACGGTGGTGCCGACGGGTAGTCCACCATTGATGGAGGTTACGACGGAGACGGGAGTGGCTACGTGTGCCATCACGTCCTTGAATGTTTTCTGTAGCGAGTCCAACGGATGCGTCCTTCTGTCGACCGCGAGGGATGCCACGGGTCTGGAGGATTGGGATGCCGTGCTCCGCTTCTGTTGCTCTTACCGCGGTGACCGGCTGTGTTCCAGGACACAATTAGACCGCACGGGTTGCGCGGTGCGCATTGGTGCGCAGCCCAAGGTTGTTCGGCAACCTTGGTTTCCGGACCACTCCGGAGTCTGGCGAATGGTCAACTCGACGCGAGCCGGCCTCCTCGAAGCCACTCGTGGATACGGAGCGCGGCGCGCAGATCGGTGGTCGTCTCCCCCGCATGACCGCACAAGTCCAACGCCTTGTGAACCCGGTAGGTGACCGTGTTCTTCGATATGTGTTCGAGGGCGGCCACCTTCGCCAGGCTGTGGTCCAGGTCCAGATAGCGCCGAAGGGTCAAGCGAAGATCCTCCATGCGCGGTTCATCCTGTGCCAATGGGCCCAGAAGACGCGAAGCGAACTGTCTCGCCGCATCCGGATCCGCCAGGAGCAGCACTTCGAGTGCGACGTGTTCGTGGGCGACTGTGCAGGGGATCTGTCCCGGACGAAGCCGGATCAGCCGTTCGACCGCCTTGGCTTCGGCGTGACTTCGCCGAAACCCCTCCACACCGGAGCCCACCTGTCCCACAACGACAAAAGCATCGTCGAATGTCGGTAGTGTGTCCCGTTTCTGCGAACTCCCGGGGACCACGGTCCCCCACGCCCACACCGTTTGGAGTCCCACCGGAAGCACCAGTGAGGCCGATGGGGCGCCCCACTGCCGCATGACGGCGTCGACGACGGTGCGAAGATCTCGTGTCGAATGCGGCCCACTCCAGGCAACGAGCGCCGCGTGGGGACCCGTGAGCGGATAGCCGAGAACTCCTTCGGCGTGGGCACGATCGATGTCCTCGGCGCCGAGGATCTTATTCACAAGATCGAATCGAGCTGCGGATACTCCTGCAGCCCAGGCACTTTGCTCCTCGATGAAGGCAGAGGCCGCCCCAGCCGTGAAATCGTCGTGCACTTCGAAGAGCAACACCGAGATACGACGAAGTTCGGCACTGCTCTCCGTCGGCGGAAGCAGGAGAGTCGCTGCATCGAGAAAAGCCGCAGCCAGGACCGCGTATCCCACGCGAATGGTACGCAGCAGGTCGTCGAGCTCCATGCCCCGGCGGGCGAAGTCCCGGGCAATCTCGTCGACCTCGGCACTCACCAGTGAGTCTTCGGACTCACCCAGACCCGCCACCATAATCAGGGCGCGCAACGCGGTGGAGGTGGTGGCTCGCCGTATGGCCACCATGGCATTCACCTCATCTGCGAGGGCAGGGATCTTCTCGCTGATCCTCATGGCGATGTCTCGACCGACTTCGACCGCCCAGGTGACGGCTCCGTCGCCGAGAGCAGCTCTGACCTGTTCGGCATCCGGACTCAGCCACTCGGCCTCCGACTGCGGGGGACGGTTTCCCGACAGTCCATAGGTCCAATGCCGCACTTCGTCATCCTTCCGATCCGGCCCCCGGCCACCGTGAGCACATCACCCTATTGGGCTCCAGACCAACTCCGCGCGATTTTCTCGAGGTCCAGCCAGTAGCCGCCGAGGACGAGATCGCATGAAATTGTGAGACAGATTACGTGATAGAGGCCACACACCGAAACGCTTGTTTCACCTGGATTCCGCTGCGGCCTCTCGCCGACGACACGCTCAGCTTCGAAGGAGTCACCGATGACCTCCACGCCCAAGTTCGCCCATGTTGTGCTGCAGACCAGTCGATTCGACGAGATGCGCGACTGGTATTGCACCGTCCTCGATGCCCATGTCGTGTTCGAGGGACACGGTCTGTGCTTCATCACCTTCGACGACGAGCACCACCGGATTGCCCTGCTCGGGGCCCCTGTCGAACTGGAGCCACGAAATCCCGGTGCAGCGGGCATGCACCACACCGCATACACCTTCGACACTCTCGAAGACCTGCTCGATCGCTACGACCTGCTCAAGGCGAAAGGCATCGAACCGAGGGTACCGATTCAGCACGGGGTAACAACCTCGCTGTACTACCAGGATCCGGACGGGAACTTCGTCGAGCTGCAGATCGACAATTTCGCCACCCCCGAAGAAGCCACCGAATACATGCACGGCCCGGAATATGGCAACAACCCGGTCGGAGTGTCGTTCGTCCCGGATTTGATGCGTGAAGCACTAGCAATGGGCACACCGGCGTCGGACATCACCACCCATTCCTGGGCTCTTCGCACCAGCCCCGACCTGCCCGACCCGATGGCGGCTCTGACCAGCTGATTCGGCCCTCGCTACTGCAATCTTTCTCATCGACTCCGAAGGACTCGTGTTCTCATGCGCGTGGCAAACCAATCCGGCAGACTCACACTCATCGCTGACGGTCGCGCTCTGGATGTAGACACCGCCAGTGGCGGACTTTTTTCGTCGGACCCCCAGCAGATCTTCGAGCGGTGGGACGAGTTCGTCTCGTGGGCGAAGACGGTGGATTTCTCCGACGCCGAGCCGATAGTCGAGTCCGAGCTACAGGCTCCGGTTCCTCGACCGGGTCAGATCTTTGCCGTCGGCGTGAACTACGCCGACCATGTCGAGGAATCCGGTCTCGAACTGCCGGATGCGCCGTTCGTGTTCACGAAGTTCCCGGCGTCGATCACCGGCCCGTACGACACCATCGAGCATCCCGGTGGGTCGGTCGATTTCGAGGTCGAGCTTGTCGCGGTCATCGGCAAGGAAGCCCGCCATGTTCCGGCAGACAAGGGCTGGGACTACGTCGCGGGCCTGACGCTCGGACAGGACCTGTCCGAGCGTGAACTACAGCTGTCCGGGCCGGCGCCGCAACAATTCTCCCTCGGCAAGTCGTTCGCCGGTTTCACCCCGATCGGACCCGTGCTCGTGACGCCCGACGAGTTCGACGACCGTGACGACATCGGAGTCGGCACCGTGCTGTCGGGCGAGCTCATGCAGCAATCCCGGACCCGGCACTTGATCTTCCCGATCCCGGTCCTGGTGTCCTACCTGTCGTCGATCCTGCCCTTGCGACCCGGCGATCTGATCTTCACCGGCACTCCGGCGGGTATCGGCTTCACCCGCGAACCGAAACGGCTCATCGGCGTCGACGACGAACTCGTCAGTCGTGCCGACGGCATCGGAGAGATGCGCCACCGCTTCACCGCGACCGGACGCCCGCACCCCCTCACCACCATCTCGAAAGACCTCAGGAGCATTCATGTCTGACATCAGTGTGCCGGTGCTCGTCGTCGGCGGCGGCGGATGCGGTTTGACCACCTCGATCCTGCTGTCCGAGCACGGCATCGATCATCATCTCGTCGAGCGGCATACCGACACCTCACCGCTACCCAAAGCGCACTACCGCAACCAGCGCACCATGGAGGTGCTCCGGCAGT